>NZ_QSQO01000026.1:0-33481 GCF_003436775.1 Collinsella sp. TF11-5AC | reverse complement strand
TGCGGCGCGCTGCGCGCCCCGCACAGGCTAAAGCCTGTAATGAAAGTGATCGGACGGGCCTCTCAATTTAACCCGGGCCGCCACCCATAGCGGCTTTCCGGGCGTATTTTCGGTGCAAAGCAATCGTCAGTTTAATCCTATGCGTCGATACCGCATTTCATTTGTTCGGCTCGTATTCTACGGCCTTGTAACCCTCGCACTCTCCGGCAAACGGATTGAACACGAAGGCAGAGATGATGTGTGCGTGGACATCGAGGCTGCTGTAGGCAACATACTGGGGCATGGACCCCCGCTGCGCGTGGCATGCGGCCCGGCATATTCATTGCCGTCCAACCCCGTGTAGTTGCAGCAAAGGGTGGAACCTCAATGCTCAGCTCATGTTGTCCGTGGGACACGAGAATTGTAAGTACACTTTGGTGTGATTCTCACGATGATACTGAGCCACCTGGAATAAGATACGTCGCGACAACACTTCGCTTCACCTCTGTCTCGACAAGACAACGTAGACTAAAGTTTCCTTTAGTAAGAGAATGAGAACTATATCTGAAAGCGTTGCGATGGCGTGAAGGCACCGAGTCCGAACCGACTGAATGCTACGTGCATCTGCATCGCTTTTTTGTTATCTCTGTCAGTTGGGTAGCACTACACTTGTCAGCATTTACCCCGGTACATGCTGCCTAAATCCACTACCCCTTCTACCGCGCCGACCATCTCGTCATCGTGAGAGACAATGATGATCAGCTGGCTTTGCTTGTTGCGCTTAACATAGGCCGCAAGCTCGGCGCGGCTTACAGCGTCTAACCCAGTCGTGGGCTCGTCGAGTACCAAAACTGACGACTTGCGTGAAATCGCCGACCATAAGTACACTCGGCGCAGCTCACCGCCCGAAAGCGCGGAGCAACGTTTCCCGAGCAACTCCTTCACGCTGTTTTCCAGCGAAAGTAGGCCATCTACACCCCGGTGATAGGAAGAAAAGGGCGTGTCGAAATACTCTAACAGCTCTTTCACCGTTTCGTCCGGCGCGAAGCACGACTGTGGGCAGCACGATATCTCTCTCGCACGTATGTAATCCAAGTCGCATTCTTCGATTGGCACGCCGTTGTATTTTACTTTGCCTTTCGATGAGTATAGCCCGAGCATCAAGTAAAGAAGTGACGTCTTGCCTCTTCCGTTTTCCCCAACTATGCAATATGTACCAGGACCGGAAAACTTGAAAGAAAACCCGCCGAGGACCTCTCGGACAGATCCGTCTGGAAGGGCAACCGAGAATTCCAAATCAGATACCGAAATGTCATTTATTTCATCGAGTTTAGCTAAATCGGTCCGATTCCACCCCGATCTCTCCTTTTCTCTCGTCGCGATAGCCGTCCTATCCCATGATGCTTTGGCATCTTGATAGGATTTGAACAATGACATCATACTTTTCAAAGTCTTAAAGAGAACCGCGAAGTATGTACCGATGATAGTGTACTCGCCTATTGACATAGTTCCGTTAATGATTCGTACTCCGGAAACAACAAGTATCACCGCTTGAAACAACGCTGCGAAAAGACCATCGAGCGATGTCAGAGAATATGATAGCTTTCCGGAGCGCAAAACTTTGGGAAAATAGCTCTTAAACCCAGCGTCGAGCGCTTGTTCGCTCTTGCCGTACGAAGATGTCAGTTGAATGTTGAGAATCTGATTAAGCTGCGATGCAATTGCGGCGTAAAAGGCGCTGTCCGCCTCTTTCTTCTCATACGTGACCCTATACAAAAGTTTCCTCAACCCAGTAATTACACAGAAATACACGATGAGGAGAATGATGGAAAACACCGCGAGAGTTGAATCAATTGACCATATGATAAGCAATACGATGGGAATGGCTACAATGGACAGCGGCGCACTGATAAAATTCGCCAAAACGAAGGATGAGACCACGCTGGAGTCGGAAATAATCCGTTGCGTTGTATAGGCTGGATCGATGGTCCGACTCACCAAGTAATCGTCTCTTTCAAAACGCAAGACGGCCTCCCTGAGAAGATCAAAGGAAAGTCTCGTGGTTATGCGAATGGAAAGTGTTCCTGCAAAATAAGTAAAGAGGGTGGAGAAAACTCCTATTGACGCAACCAGGAGCGCGAAGAGTACGGCGTCTCTTTCGCTGCGGTTACCGAGAAGAAAATCTAAGAATTTCCCGTTCACGTATGGCATGGCATAGGAGAGAGCGGTTCCAATCACCGTGATAGCAATGAAGACGAAAGCCCCTTTTGCTCTGATGAACCTCGAGAGAACGCATCGAATCAAGGAAGGCCCCAATCTACCCGCCACAAAACATCAATCACTGATACCTTACACCTCAACACAACAGGAGCGAAGATTTGCCAATGAGACTGCTTTAAGATTGCCTTGGGCCAATACGATCTCAAGCTCTTCCTACAAGAGAGTCGGAATCGGACATCTCCTCCGACGAACCTGGCAATCGGGCGGTTGAAATGTCTTTTTCAACCGCCCGATTGCCACAATAGATTTGAGCATCCGCCCACAAACGTCCGCGTTTTATACCCATCAAATCCTTTGCCTTTTGTCGTCTAGACTAGAAAAATCGCTCGAAATAACGCAACCGGCCTGCTCGCTTGAAGAAACCTAAGCCCGTAACGTAGATATGCAAACTTTCGAAACGCCTTGCGCGGCATAGTGCGTATAAACTTCGTCAACCGCCTCAGAAATATCTGAGTATCGCGCCGGGTCAAAAGCATACGATGTCGCAGCTATACCCTGCACCCATTCGGAACGCGGATTAATTGAATAGCCACACAGCATCATCATACATGCATCTAGACCTGATTTCCCAAGTATCCGACGTATTGATGAGAGCATCGCGGGTCGCCCCCGCACCATCGTCGTCACCCCTATTAGCAGTATTTACCGTTTTTCTCTAAATGCGTATCGCCACCCTTAAGAATACGAAGTGTTTTATCCAGACCCGATTGTCCTCCATCTCAAACGAAGGGATAAGGAATCTCATCCGGAATCGGCAGTAACGGAGGATTCACAACGACAAGCGAAAAACATGAGTCATCTCTCAGAGGGGAGTAAAGGCTCCCCTCAAGCACCCTAGTTTCGTCATCCAAAGAGTTGATGGCAGTGTTTTTCTTACAAAGGTCGACAACAAAAGGGTTGATTTCTACAGATGTTACATCCATGCCACAGTTGGTAAGTATCAGGCCCTGTATTCTGGGGCCAGAACACAAATCGAGAGCCTTCCGTGCGCTCTGCGGTGTAAGGCGCCAATCTCAGCAAATCTGTCCCACAATACTGCGCTGAAGAACAACACGGAACCCCTGAGCCAAACTCCCCTATACCTTATTAAGGCTAAGACAGGCAAGTTCACGCACCCGGCATATTCCAGAATAACATCCTATTGTTTTAGATGCTCTACAAGCATGAACAGCCGCGAATCGGAAAGATCTTCTAGTTTCGCCCCGACTGACCGCCAAGGGCCAAAATGGCCTCTCCATCCCCAGGCGACCGGCTCTGGCGCGCCGAGGAGTGTCCCCAAGTGCCGGCAGAAAAGGAACGTCCTTAACTGCCGGCTAGAGGGCACCGAAGAGGATGGCATAGGTAGTGGATTCGCCGAGCTTGAGCTCGTCGCCGGGATTGAGCTGGGCGGAACGGCCGGGCTCGACCTGAATGCAGACGTTCGTCGCGTCGTTTACCACCACGGTTCCGTTGGTGGACGACAGGTCCTCAACGTACCAGACATTTTGGTCATCGCACCACACGTGGGCATGGCGGGCCGAGACATCGTCGCCGACGTCGGTAATATCGCCCTCACCAGTGGCCAGCGCGCCAATCTCAACACCCTGCTCACTCGGCTGAATCCAGCGCGGGGCGCTCACGACAAAACTGTTTTGCACGCGCAGCAAGCCCAAAGGGTGCGCCGGGGCGGGTTCGCGTTCGCCCGCAGTCAGCGACATGCCAAGCGAACGCGGCGTGGATGTGCCTCCGCCACAGGTCGCGTGTGCGTAGTCGATGGCATAGTTCACCGAGGACCGCACATCCGCCGAACAACCGACGGCGACAAACAGCACCAGCACGGCCTCGGCGCGCTCGGCGGGCATGAGTTCCGCCGCCTGGGACAGGCGATCGAGCGCGTTGCGATAGAGATTCGTGTCCTGGTGGCACTCTTCGAGCGCGCGTACCATCGGTTCACCTGCAGGACCGCACACCATATTGATCACAGCCGTGGAGTCCATGGGATTGCGCTGGCGCAGGGCCAGTTGCGACATAATACGCGCAGCCGAGGTACCGTATTCGGCAAAGTAGCGCTGCTGAAGCGTGCCGACCGGCGCGCGAACGATAAAGCGGGAAACCCAAGAGCGATCGGCGGCTCGGCTCTGCGGGCTGCGGCCGTCGGCGAGCGGACGGGACGAAAGCACCAAGCCGCACAGCTCGATATGGCTCAGATGCGCTGCGCGCTTAAAGATGTCAAACATGGCCCCGCATGGGGTGAGCTCAACTTGAGATGCCATGACCTAGGCCTCCTTGGTCGTAGAAATAGAATCGGACGATACTTCGACAGGTCCGCCAAAAGTACGGACAGCTGCGGCTCCACCGGCAAGCGGAGTCGCCATCTGGGCTTTTGTGCGTCGCGGTGCCGAAACGGGAAGTTCAAAGGCAAAGCCCATCGCAAGCAAAAACCACGTAAGCGTATAGGCTGCGATCAGAGCGGCAACAAGGCCGCCCATCACGGCGCGTTGGGAAAATACGCTACATGCAGACACAGCCAGTACCGGAACCTCGCAGGCAGAAAGCGCAAGCACACCCCGCAGGAAGCCCGAGCGCCGATCGCGCGCAAGTGCCCCCGCGGCAACGCCGGCTATGCCTGGCAGCGCCAACGCCAGTGCGGCAATAATGCCCGGTAGCGACCCAGACCACACGAGCGATCCCAAAGTCGCCGTCACGCGAGCGCCCGATGCCAGCAGCGCGGCCGAAACCACGACCACAGTCCAAACCACGCCGCAGGCGACCGTCGCGCCGACCATCAGCGCGCGACGAACCGCGCGGCCGGACGCATCCATGGGGCACGGCGTGAGCGGCTCGCCACGGAGCGAACGACCAACATTTTGCGCATAGTGGTCACAAAACGCCGAGAGTGCCGCCTCGACCGCCGCCGGCTCGGGACGATCTTTTTGAGAGCTGGACAGACAGGCCATCACCACGTCGAACAGCTGGGCATCGACAAACGCCAGCGCATCGCGTAGCTCCTCGGAATCCGGCTCAAGCCCCAGCTGCTGGGCCTGCTCGGCCGCGGCGAGCGCCACATCGGGCTCACGACGAAGCAGCTGAGTCAAATCGCAACCGGGCGCATGGGCACCAATGGGATAGTCGGGCAGCGTGTCCATCTTGAGACGGTAGGGGCTGGCGATGTCGCGCGTCTTTTTGCGCGAACCCGAGGTGCCCGAAGTGCTCGGCGCGGCTTCGTATGGCGCGGCGCCGGCAATGAGCTCGTAAACCGTGCTTGCTGCGGCATAGACGTCGATCGCCGGCGACATACGCAAAGCGCGCAGGTCGGGAATATCGTCGGTGAGCATCTCGGGCGGGGCATAGGCAACCGTCGCGCGACGCAGCGTGGCATAGCGCTCCGTAAACGACGCCTTGCCGCCGGTACCGGCCACGGCCGACGCAGGCTCAAGCGCCAGCGACGAGCCAAAGTCGATCAGGCACAGGTCAAAGGTGCCCTCGGCAAGCTGCCGGTCAAGCGGTAGACGCGCCGTACGCACCATAATATTAGCGGGCGAGATATCGCGATGGACAAAGCCCTCGCCCACCAGGCTCATACGGCAGAGCAGATCGAACAGGTCGCGACCCAGACGCGCCGCCACAAGCGGCGATAGGCGGCCGGCATCGTCCACGGCAAAGCGCGAGCGCAAGCGGGCGAGCGTCTCGCCCTCGACCCATTCCATGACAATTGCAGGCACACCGTCGACCTCGCCCCAGCCATAGAGGCGGGGAAAGCCCTTAAGGCCCGAAAGGGCGCGATGGCATTCGTATTCCTCGCGAAACGCCGCTTTGAACTTGGCGACCAGCGCCTCATGGGCGGCGGCATCGTCAAACTCATCGCACGTTGGCAAGATGAGCTGCTTGAGTGCCACGGCCTCGCCTTGGGCGTTGACGGCACGCGTCACGCGGCCGATACCGCCACGGCGCATGGTGGCATCGTCGGCAAACAGTATCGTAAAACGACGCAGATAGGCAGGCAGTTCGTCCTGACCGAGCGCAATGGCCGGCTCAAACCCGTCGACACGCGCCAGGCGCAGGCCGACCATGGGATCGCGACCGAGCGATTGTGGTGTGGTGGATGCAAGATCGGTCATCATAGGGCAAGCGCCGCCACGTTATTGTTGAAGTTACCGAGCGCGACGTCATCATCGCCGTAATGGCCGACCCATTGACATAGGTTGGTGTAACAGCCCCACAGATTGGCATACTGCTGATACCACTTTGACCGGGGCGAGAATGTCTGACGACCGAACTCGGCTCGAATGACAAACATCTCCCCGACCAGGCTGTCGCACGGCCTGGGATCTCCCGTAGAGTTATAGGTCGAGACCACGTCATTGGCACGAGAAACATAGCCGTCGAGCATGTTGTACTTGGTCACAAGCCAGCTGTGAATGCTCTCTTCCTCAGCAGCGGAAAGGCCACCGGAGTTTGCATCGTTGTCAGTGTTGCCGCCCGTCGAGCCGCCGTTTCCAGACCCTCCGGCAGAGGAACCCGACCCAGAGCCACCGCCCGAACTCGACGAATCCGAGCCGGAGCCAGAAGTATCCGAGCTACCGGGCTTTCCGGACTGCTGGGCGTCCTGCTCCTTCTGCTGCTCGACCTTATTCACCGTTGCCGCCACGCTATTGTTGGACAACCGATCGATGATCTTGGTGTTGGTGAGCACGATGGTTTTGCCATTGGCAAGCGTGACTTCGTTGTCCGGGGCCTCGGCGCCGTCCGCGTCGCCGGTGCCAAACACAATATGCGCGACCACACTTGCCCAAGCATATCCAGTCGTGGTCCCCAGGTCACTTTTGACCTCATGCCCCACGCGCGGTTCGCGTGCGGCATGTGCCTGCATCATGGACGGCACGGTCATGCCATAGGCAGAAACGCCAGCTATGACCAGCACCAGCGAGCAAGACAGCAGTGCGTACGCCCGCGGCGCCAAGCCCAGTCGGCGTCGCATGCGCACCGCGGCGCCGCGCTTTGTCTGAGTGCCACCGGGCCGCATGCGTTCTCCTCCAACAAAAACACGCCGCTCGGGAGCGGCGCATTCATTCGAATCCATATTTGAGTGTATCAGCGAACCCAAAAGGTTGCGCAACGAATGGGCAAATTAAGGATGCGAGTGGAAGCATCCATGCGATAAGCGGATACAAAGCATCTTTGTTGCACAACAAACTTACAGTCGCACGGGGAAATTATGGCTACCCCGTGCGTCGCGATGAAGACATACGGCAGGAGCAGGCTCGCCACCTAAATCGTGCGACGGGCCTCGATGGCGCGCCCAAGCGTAAGCTCGTCGGCATACTCCAGGTCGCCGCCCACGGGAAGGCCGCTCGCCAGACGCGATACCTCAACGCCCAGCGGCTTGATAGTGCGGGCCAGGTAGCTCGCCGTGGTCTCGCCCTCGATATTGGGGTTGGTGGCGATGATGACCTCGTGGATGTCCTCGTGGCCCAAGCGTGCCAGCAGCTCACGAATGTGCAACTGCTCGGGACCAATCTTGTCCATGGGACTGATCACGCCGCCCAATACGTGGTAGAGACCGTGGTAGCTGCCCGTGCGCTCAATCGCCTGGACATCGCGCGGCTCGCCCACCACGCAAATGCGAGTGGTATCGCGCATCGAATCCTGGCAGATGGAGCACTCGTCGGCCGTGGCGTAGTTAAAGCAGCGGCTGCAAAAGTGAACCTCCTGCTTAACCTCCAGGATAGCCTCGGCCAGGCGGCGCGCCTCCTCGGCATCGGCCTCGAGCAGGTAATAGGCGATGCGCTGGGCCGACTTGGGACCAATGCCCGGCAGACGGCCCAGCTCATCGAGCAATTTTTGCAGACTATGGTTGGCACTCATATATATGCGTGTCTTAGAACGGCATGCCCGGGATGTTGAGGCCGCCGGTGATGGCGCCCATCTGCTTGTTGGCGAGCTCGTTGACACCGCGGACGGCCTCGTTGACGGCAGCCATGATCATGTCCTGCAGCATATCGACGTCCTCGGGATCGAGGGCATCGGGGTCGATGGTGAGGTTGACGAGCTCCATCTCGCCGTTAACGGTCACCTTGACCATGCCGCCGCCGGCAGAGGCGTCGACGGTCTGGGACTTAAGGTTTTCCTGCGCGGCGGCAAGCTGCTCCTGCATCTTGCGAGCCTGCTTCATCATTTGCTGCATGTTCATACCGGCCATGATGGCTCCTTTACGTGCGGCCGCGCGACAAGCTGCAAGGGCAGCCGGAGCGCGACGGGACTTTCAAACTCAAAAATCGTACCACGGCGCGGGGCAAGCAAGCGGGGCGGACACGCTACCTCAGTCGATATACATGTCCTTGAGCGTGACGCACGCCCAAGATTATGCAAGGTCGAATTATGCAAGGTTGCATAATTATCTCAAGCTACATCTAGCAGAGCTGGAACCAGGCAGTTTATGCGTAGGGCTACAAGGCTACATGGCAAAATGCCGAGCCGCTGCTCGAGGCGGCACGCATGGCGGCTGGGTATAATTTGATTGTCATAGATGACGATTTGGAGGTGCCCTCGTGAATGTCCCAGCCGTACTCCAAAACATCCGCTCAAAACACCCCGTTGCATATGTGGTTCTCTATCTCTTTGTCGTCTGGGTATTACTGGTTATCATCACCCATGCCATAGCTTTTGGAGCAGAACTGCTGATAGCCAGCTCGGACCAGCCCGTCGTCAAATGGGAGACGACCGATGAATGCACCGACGGAACCCGAACCATTTACTACAACAGCCCGTCCCTCTACCAAGAGTTCAAGGTCAAGATAAAGGACTCCAAGATTGTCGATGCCGAACTGGGCTCTTTATTTACAATCGGAGCAACCGTCAACGCCGAGCAAGTCGAGTACACGGACAGCCATGCGACGTATCGTATCGACCTCAGCATCCTAGGCCGACCGTCACGCGCCTGTCTGCTCGAATGCGATATACGCGGCACCACGTTGCACATGTCCGAAATACAGATGCGCCCGGGCAAGGGGTTCTCTTCTTGAGCAGTATACCCGCCTGCGCAGCTACTCCACCGGCTTGAAGATGGTGGACTGGCCGAAGACGCTGCGGATGAGGGCTTTGGCCTCGTCCTCGGTCTGCGGGATGCTCGGGGCTGCACCCTGATGGCCGAAGGGGCCGCCCGCACCGGAGTTGGACTCCCAGGGAGCTGCAGGAGCGTCCTCCTCTTTGGGGGCAGTTGCAGCGGACTTGGGCGCGGACGCCGCACCCGGCACGTCGAACGGAGGCAGATCGTCCCCACCAGCATCGGCAACAAAACCGCCAACCATGGCATCGTCGTAGGGAACCTGCTCGGATTCCCATGGCGCAGACGGCGCGGCGGGCTGAGCCTTGGGAGCGGACGCGCGCTCGGGCGCTCGGGGCGCGGGCTCGGTCGGGAGCTTGCCCGTGGCAGGAGCGCCGGCGGGGTTGTCGGAGCGCAGCCAGGGGGCTTTGCCCAGGTCAGACGACTTGGGCGCGGGCGAGGCAGGCTTGGGCGCGGGTGTCGGAGCAGCCGGTTTGGCCATGACGGGCTTAGGCGCCGACGGGGTCGGCGCCGCTATCGGTGCTGCTTTTGGCTGCGTCGCGCTGGCGCTCGAGGATGCAGGGGCCGCCGAGGACACGGGTTGCGGGTCCGCAGATACCGCAGCCCGTGCAGATGGAGAATGCTCCTCATGTTGAGGAGCCGGCGTGCCACCCCCATCCAGGACATAGTCGACGGTACGACGACCGAAGACCGCACTGACTGTCGGCAGGACCACCGACTGCGTGTCGGCGCGTCCAAGCATCTTGATGGCAAAGGTCGAGCCCGCGGGGAACGAGACCGTGAGCCTGGAGCCGTCGTCAGCCGTGGCGCGGGCATTGAGCAAAAGCCCCGCGTAGGAAGCCTGACGCGCCTTGACACGCTCGACAACCTCGGCCCATTTGCGCTGCAGCTCTCCGGCATCCTCGACCGCGGGCGTCTCGGCAGTACCGGCGGCGGCAACCTGGGCGGCATTGTTGGACTGGGGCTTAGGTGCCGGAGCGGTGGCAGGCGCGGGAGCCGCAACGGGCTGAGGCGTCGGAGTCGGCGCAGGCTGAGGTGCAGGCGCTGCAGGCTTGGAAGCTGACACGGACGCAGAACGGGACGCAGGCTGGGCAGCCGGAACAGCAGCACCACGGTCCCAAGGCATACCGCCCTGGCGCGCGGACGTAGCAGCGGGGGCAGCGGATGCCGCCGGAGCGGCAGCACGAGCGCCCGAAATGAGCGTCGGCTGTTGGGCAGCAGCGGGTACGGATGCTGCAGGCGCGGCGGCCTGAGCAGCAGCCACGCTCGCCGGCACGGCGCCGTTGGCAACCATGGCCTCCAAGCGGGCCACGCGCTCGGCCAATGCCTCAATCGTTAAATCAGCCTCGGGACGTACCAGACGCGTACAGGCAATCTCGAGCACCAGGCGCACGTCGCTCGCGCCCCTCATCTCCAGTGCGGCATCGTCGAGCACCGTCAGCACGCGGGCCAGGCGGTCGGCAGGATGCTCGCCAAAGGCAGCGGCCTCGGCAGCAAGCGCCTCGGCCTGCTCGGAGCCGCCCTCAAACAGCTCGGCACGGGCACCGGCAACGCAGGCAACGTACACGTCACGCACATGCGCTACCAGGTCGCGCGTCAGCTCCAGCAGGTCGTTTCCTTCCTCGACCTGCGCACGGATCAGTCCATAGAGCTCGGCAACATCACGATCGGCAATGGCGCGGGAAAACTCGCCCAGAATCTGGTCCGAAACCTCGCCCAAAAGCGAGCGGGCATCGTCCGCATGCACAGCGCCGTTGCCAAAAACGCTCAGCTGTTCCAGCGTGGAGAGCGCGTCGCGCATGCCGCCCTTTGCATGGCGCGCCACGATGGCCAGCGCCTCGTCGTCGTAATCGAATCCCTCCTGCTCGCACACGTATGCCAGGCGGCGCTCGATATCCTCGTTGCCGATGCGGTGGAAATCGAAGCGCTGGCAGCGCGAGAGGATGGTTTCCAGAATCTTTTGCGGGTCGGTGGTGCACAGCACAAAGATCACGTGTGCCGGCGGCTCCTCAAGCGTCTTGAGCAGCGCGTTGAACGCCGCCGTCGTGAGCATGTGGACCTCGTCGATGATATAGATCTTGTACTTGCCGCGCACCGGGGCAAAGTTGACGGAGTTGATGATCTCCTCGCGCACGTTGTCCACGCCGGTACGGCTTGCGGCATCGAGCTCGTAGACATCGGGGTGGTTGCCCTCGGCAATGAGCTCGCACTCCTCGCAAGTACCGTCGGGCATGCAGCCGCTTGCACCCTCGGCGCGCGCCGCCTCGGCATTGCGGCACAGCAGCGCCTTGGCCAGAATGCGCGCCATGGTGGTCTTGCCCGTGCCGCGCGGTCCGCAGAACAGGTAGGCGTGGGACAGGCGCCCCTCGGTGATGGCGTGCTCGAGCGTCGAGACGATATGCTGCTGGCCCACCACGGAGTCGAAGGTGAGCGGGCGATACTTTCGGTACAACGATTCCATGGGTGCTCCCCCGGGTATACTGAGTCTTGTTGCCGCGACGGCCATGCGGTCGCACGGCATACTGCATTCATAATAACCCGTACGGCGAGCCCGCCGCGATAGGAGTCCAAAGAGCATGGCAGACGCAGAGAGCAACCTCGTTCCCTCCGAAGCAGCCGACCAGGTCGAGGTCGCGCTCGAGAAGCAGGCCGCGGCCGATGACGGCATTCTGTACCTCAACGAGTACCAGTACGAAAACGACCTGGTCACCGACTTTGCGCGCCTGGTCGCCTCGCCCAGGCGCCGTGGCTCCCTGTACGTCGCCGCCGCGATTGCCGCGCTCATCGGCATCGGCATGTTGGTGGCCGGCGGCAGCTGGATCAAGTTCGGCGTCGTGCTGATCGTGTTCGGCGCTTTTTTGGCCTGGTGGAGCAAAAACCTGCACCACACCCTCGCCCGCGACTTTATCGACGCCGTCGAGGCCGACGAGTCCATGGGTGGCCGCTATCGCCGCGTCGCCGCCAACGAGGACGGCCTGATGGTTTGGGGCAAGAGCGGCAAGTCACAGTTCTTCCCGTTTGACAAGCTCGACCACGTGCTCGACGGCGAGCGCATCTTTGTGGCCATGTTCGCCGACCAGGGCGTGACGATCCCTAAGGACACCTTTGTCCGCGGCGATGCCGAGCAGTTCGGTCCCTTCCTTAAGGCGCGCATCAACAAAAAACTCCGCATCGAGACCAAACGCAAGAAGATGAAGGCAGAAAAGGCCGCTGCCGAAGCAAAACAGGGCGACAAGCCCCAGGAGACCAAGGGCAAGCAGCGCAAGCAGAAGAAGAGCAAGAAGAAGCGGTAGGCCGGCCGACACCGAAGGCGCCTCGTCCCGCGCCCGATTCCGGGCCGGGGCGCCTGGAATCGGGCGCGCGTACCGCCAATGGACCCGTTTTGCCTTGCTCTCGAGCTATTTCACTTCAAACCTTAAGAGCCTCCGCTCCGGCAGATCGGTCATCTTCATCGTGTAAGTCCCGGGAAATGCTTTCTCAAAACGGACGGTCTCGTAACCTTCGAAATAGTCGTTGGTGTTCTGCATCATAAATGGGACGAGCAACTCGTTTTCTGCCCCAACCTCCACGGCAAACGCAGCAGAGCCGCCAAGGACCGGCATGGCTTGCGTTATCAGATCGGTATTGACTACAAAATCATAGTTTGGCGCAGACTCCGGAACCAGATGCCAAACATACGCTTTGATTCCACCGTCGATATTATCCCTATTTCTGACACGCATCTTTACGGCGATAACGCACGTGATGTCGGCATCCTTCAGTCTCGTTTTCGTATCCACGGTGCCATATTTTGAATAATCGTCATGTGCTCGTTTGAGATACTCGCGCGGCGTGAGCAACTCTGCCCCGTCTATGCAAAACGAATACCCATCAGTCACCACATCCTTCGACCCCAGAAACGCTCCATCCATCGAGAGCCATTCGCCCTCCGCGTAATATTTCTCAGGAATGACCGTCCGGTTCCCGTTAACGACGCTCACCCTCATGCCCGCAAGGCCGGCAGCAGCACAGCAAAAAAGCGCGAGCGCCGATCTTCTCGTCCACAGGGTCTTCTTCATCGCGCTCACGACCTTTCCCGAACTTTCACAACGGCACCGTCGCGCATGCAGTAAACCCGATCGGCCAGTTCCTCGAGCACCTCTCCGTCATGGCTGGACAGAAGGACCTCACGACCCGTTGATGCCGCCATCGCCACAACGCGCTTGAGCATTTCAACGCCCGCTTCGTCGAGGGCATTCGTTGGCTCATCGAGAACAAGCAGCTTCGGCTTCTCCATAATTGCCGCAGCTATCCCCAGACGCTGCTTCATCCCAAGCGAGTATGCTCGGAACTTCTTTTTTTCGTCTGCATCGAGCCCCACGAGCCGCAGGGCAGAGCGAATGTCCTCGGGGGTGGCAACGCCCTTGATCTGAGCGATGAGCTTCAGATTGTCGTAGCCAGACAGATATCCCAAAAAGGAAGGCGCCTCGATCAACATCCCCAGACTCGGCGGGAACGAGATGTCCGCCCCAAGCCTTTGGCCATCGATAGAGATTTCGCCTTCGGTAGGCTTGATCAACCCGCAAACCGCTCGCATGAGCATGGTCTTACCCGAACCGTTTATCCCCTGAAGCCCGACCACAGTCCCAGGGTCAACCTCGATGGACACGTTGCGCAGGACATCGTTTTTACCCATGCGCTTCGATACGCCCCTTACGATCACACTCATATCTTGTCCCCCTTTTCTATAAGGTCGGCCCTTCGAAACCACAGTCCACCCAACGATAGGCATAACGACATAAGCCCAATTGATGACAAGACACTCGAGCCCGCCGCGATTCCCTCTTTGACAATTCCACCCCAGCGCAACAGCATCAAGGCGTTACCCAATAGCGCCCAATGTCGTGCATATGCCGAGCAGATCAGGTAGCTCATTAAAACCACAAACGAGACTGACGACCCAAGCACAAACCCAACCGCTGCCTGCGCAAACGCAAGCGCCTCAAAAGCAAATAAGAGACCTATGAAAAACGGCAGCGCATCTGCCTCGGCAGCTTTGAGAAACCACGGCGCCAAATTAGCCAGTTGAAGCGACTCACCATGAATGACCGCGCTGAACGAGGAGCTCACCACCAAGCTCCAAATCACAACAGAGCAAACCACCACGAGCAGTGAAAATGCCGTTACTGCCGCCACCAAGATAAAACGCGAGACCCACCAAAGGGTTCTTGCCCGGCATCGAACAAGCGCTTGCAAACCAAACCCGTGCAACGATTCGGTCGGATAGTCGAGTGTTGTATAGAGAATAAGCAGAATGAGAAATAGCCATCCTAGCGGAGGCACAAACATGACCCCGGGCCTAGGCTCAAACGGAGCAGATCCGGCAAACACGAGCGCAAGATTATCCGCAAACCCCAAGGTATCCGTTCTAACCCCATACACAGAAGACAATCCGTAGGCGTACACCAAGTTCGCAACGGTCACTGCCGCAATTGCAATAAAAGTGATGATGTTCTTCTTCAAAACGGTCCTCAGGTCCGCGGCGACCAGCCTAAACAGCATCAGACCACCTCGCGTCTTTTCCACGCCCCAGAAAAAGCCAACGAAGCAAGGGTCAATAATATGATTTCCGCAAAACCGGCTCGAATGTCTGGCCAGTTATTCAGCGATTCCGACCTGATGCTGTTGAGGATATTGCAGTTAAACCCCACACAAGCCATTACGCCGAAGATCCAGCCATTTGCAAAATGCCACGCAACCATTAGCAGATACGGGACAATTATCGCTTTGATTCTGCTACGAAACAAAATTGAGAAGCCAGTTACAGCCATGGATAAAGTCCCGAGCGTGACAGCATCGAACAGCGTGTATGCGAGCACATATGACAAAGGATGCGAATAAAATAGACCGGAGAAGTAGCTATGCAGGTAAAGTCCTACGTAAGTCGACTCATCGACCCGAGGAAGATACGCAGGAAAAAGCATCGAGACGATCAGGAAATTGACGAGCAGAGGAATGGCAGTCACTGTAAACGCGGAGAGGAAAGCAGACAGCATCTTTACGTTCACGTACGCCTTTCTGGAAACGCGCGTGCATATCTGCATGTCATAACCACTCAAACGCTCAAAGAGACACGACCAAGATCCAGCCAACATTGCAAGCAGGGGCAGTGCATAGAAAAACACCGACGCAGACAGTGGCGCGTTCGCGCTCACAACAATCCAGTTACCGAAGCTGCTTTCACGTGTTTGACCGAGATAATTTTCGGCTTGCACGCCAACGCCGTAACCAAAAGAAAGAAGGTTGTGGCGCTCTTTTTCCAAATTTGCCCACGGCTCCAGCGCGGCAGCTATTGCAACTGCGACCGCAATCAAGAGAGCAAGGATAAAAGCTGGACGTCTAATCGTTTTCGACAGTTCGTATCTTGCGAGCTTTTGGTTCATACGTCCTCCTCCCCCTTCCGACCCAGAATGCCGGAAGGGAGCCATTTCAAACAACTATGCGGGAAGCTTGTGGAAATGCCCGACGCAGTCGGGGCTCCATACGCCAATAACAGTGCCGTAGCCAGACTCCGCCCATGCAGTCAGTCGCGCCGCAGATCGCCCGTTCTCACGGACGAGGTTATACATTTCCCACTGTCCCTTGTGATTCGAACGATACGTTCCCTGAGTACAATTCATGCTGCCGCTACCGCTTGTGTTATACGCACCGTCTGTATATAACCGAAGCGGATTTCCCGTATGGCCCTGGATATCCAGATAGAGCGATGAGGAATCATCCTTTTGACGGTAGCCAGTTGCACTCGTCCCGGCACATTGAAAACTAAATGCCTTATCGGCATTGTTCGTACAGGTCGTAATTCCCGTATCGGCGTTTTGAGTAATGCTGGAAACCTGAGAGGTGTCAAACTCCTCTTGTGCAAACGATGCAGCGGGAACCCCTAGGGACAGACCAGCTGCAATCACCAAGCCGACTCCGATTCGAGCAATAGCGCTCCTTGGCTTAATCATGGCCTTCTCCAATCAAAAGCGGTTAACAATGCGTCGACGCACGGCAACCTTCGCATGAATAGAGAAAGATGTCTGTAAACACCCGCTATTGAGTTGATTGCTCAGGCGTTTACACGTTATTTACCTGCGATAACAATAAAATTAGCTCCGCCTTATTCTTGATCTTCAACTGGCGGTAAGATGCAGACCGCAGCGCTTGCACCGTAGATGCAGCGTAACCGACATCCTCCGCAATGGCCTTTGTCGTTGCCCCCTCTGCCGTCATCAGCAAAATTTGCGACTGAACATCAGAAAGGGAGCGCGACGTAAGCAGGGCCAGCTGGCGCACGCGGGCCGTTTCGGTGGACCCGTTCGCCCGGTACTCCAAGACGGCCTTCTCGTCCTCAACCGAGCGGGCGAGCGCGATGTGCGTAACGAACATGGGCACAGACCAGCAAACAATCACCGTTGCCACGACGACATTGACAGCCGAACTTTGCCCCAACAACGACGCGAGGAACAACGGCTCGAAAACCGTCAGATCCTGCACCATATTGAGCAAGACAGCCCAAACAGGAGCCGTCGCCCCGAAGCAAAGCATCCATATCCCAAGCATTTTGCGCTGCGGACAGCTTCGCATCACTATATATGTGAGCAGCACCCCCGTCAGCACCGCAAGTCCATGGATTCGCCCCCTAGCGACCGCATAGATTAAGGCAACCATGCCCATTGACACCAACGGCACGATAGCCCGAGCATGGGCATGCACCTTAAACGGACGCAGCCCAACAGCGAGCGAAGCCGTAGACGCCACGCCGCAAAACAGGACCGGCACAGCCATCAACGGAACGCGTATGCACATCAATGCCGCGATATAGATAAAAGACCATTCCACAGCAGATAGCACCGCCCATACGTACGGGCTTCCGAGCCAAATCGCTTCACCCGCTCTATCCAGCGCAGCGCCACGATTCGCTTTTCCACCCGCGTAGCGTAGCGACAGAAGCAGTCCGAGACCCAATGCGTAGCTTAAGAGGGAAAAGGCGACAGCCCGCGAAACACCGGACCCCCAATCGCTATCCGCCATTACCAAGGGCCCCGCCGCAAGGAGGATAAAGAATAATGTGAGCAGGTATCGAAACAGCCGGCGCGTTCGAGCTGATGCCACTATATCGTCAGCATGCCGCTGCGGTAGCTCATGCCCTACAGTATCGCCCTCACCCGCAAACAGCGCCACGAGCTCGCGTGAGCCCGCAACCGACGCCTTCCCGTATGCTCGGTGAAGCGTGGTCCGCACCGTCGATGGCTTCGTACCCGTCTCCCTGGCAATCTCCGCCGGCGTTTTCCCTTTGAGCAACAATCGAACAAACTGCTCTTCTCGAGGCGACAGGGCAGGGGAAAACACCCCCGCATCGAATGGGTCGGACGTGCGAGGGGTATCCGAATTGTTGTCCCGTTTCCCCCTTAGCAACGTGCACACGAAGACAGCAACAGTAATAGCCGATCCCATCGCCAGCAATGCAATGATCGTGGCATCGTTTGCGAAGTATGCCACCTCAACAGCCGGAACAAGGCCAATAGGAACTGCTACGAGCACAGAACGGGCAAACACGTCGCTCTGTCCCCGACCAAAGGTACGGGGACAGCAAAGCAGCGGGGCCACAGCCAACATGAGATAGACCAGAGGAATTAAAAGCACTAGACCAATTGATGCGGCCGTTACAGGGGACATCCCCCATGGCTCGGGAACGACTCTCCATGAAACTCGACAGCAAAACAGCAGGCAAGACAGGACGGCTATTGTTTCTGTAAAAAACGCGTTCTGCGGGTGACGGGCCTCTCTTTCGTCAGTCCGCGTCGCCCTCCGCGTCAAAGGAAAACCCGCCGTATCCCAAATTACATATGAGAGGAGCAGCGACCCAGCAAAGCACGAGACGCACGAAACGCCATGCAACAGCCAGATCGGCGCAAACACGAATGGGATAGAATCTCCGCGAGCATAGAAAACTAGGTCGGACCATTCGGGAACCGTTGCAATAACACCGAGGAAAACACCGATAGCACCGAGATGCCTCGGCCGTCTCATTTCTCTCCCTTTGCATAGCGCAGCACCATGAACAAACGCCGCAAGGCATGCGCCAAGGATAACGAGCCAGGTCATCGCACCTGATGCCAGGCCGATTGAAGATGAAAACCGGTGATAAGGAGTGACCGCCATTACGACAAGCGCAATGGCGCAGGCGGATGTATCAGAACGGCGGGAAAAGAGCATATGGCCTCCATAGCGTGTCATTATATCGCTCGGACTGCTCGTTTATCTCCGCGCCCACACCAGCCAGCATCAACGATTCAGGCGAACTCCAATCCGAGCCAGATCACGGTCCAGCTTTTGTCCGCAGTCCCCGCATCAAAGCGGGATGCGCTTTCCTTTTGAGCGCTGATCTGGAAATTGCATCCCATTCTGGGCCAATATTCTGGGACACAGTTTCCGCAGCCTTCCCCATCCGGAAAACGCATCCCACAATTTGACCGAAAACTGGGGCGCGCTTTCCGTATGCGTTGAGACGAGGGCCAAGTCAGATAGGCCACCTCGCCCCGCTACCTTCACCATGCACCCGAGCGTGCTACACTAGCAGCATCTATGCCACCGCGAACGGCTCGGCTCCGCGCCCGCCACTCGCAAACGAACTTTAAACGCACGAGGGTTGGCCATGCCGCTTTTCTCGCAACATACCGCCCGGTTCTCGCCGGACGTTCCTTTGGAGGGCACCAGCTCTCGCGAGCTGCTCAAGCGGTACCAGCCGCTCGAGACACTTGCGACCGGCGGTTTTGGCTCCATCGAGATTTGCCGCGACACGCACCTGCGCCGCCGCGTCGCCATTAAGCGCATCCCCCTTATCAACGGCGCCGGCATGCCCGCCAGCGACATCATGGATGTCCTGCGCGAGGCGCACACTGCCGCCATGCTTCAACATCCCAATATCGTGCAGGTCATCGACTTTACGCATGACACCGCCTATGCCTACCTGGTCATGGAGTATGTCGACGGTATGTCGCTGGCCGAATTTTTGCATCGCGTGGACGGCCACTCGCTCACCTTTGACGAGGCCGCGGCCATTGCCGATGCCCTGGGCCAGGCGCTCACCTTCGCCCATAGCAATGGCGTACTCCACCTGGACATTAAGCCCGCCAACGTGCTCATCGACCACTCGGGCAATGTAAAGCTCACCGACTTTGGCATGGCGCGACTGTCGTCCGCCGGTGGCTTTGGCGGCTCGCGCGGCGGCACCATCGGCTACATGCCGCCCGAGCAGCTCGATATCGAGACCGGCACGGTCGACGAACGCGCCGATGTCTTTGCCCTTGCCTGCGTTATCTATGAGGGCTTGTGCGGCAGCGCTCCCTTTATGGCGGCCACGCCCGCCGACTCGCTCGACCGCATCATCGGCGGCGCCACCTATCCCAGCGAGCTGATACCACACTTTCCCCCGGGAGCCGAGGCCGCGCTCATGAGCGCGCTCTCCCCCATGCCGCAGGACCGCCCCAACAGCATCGAGGCATTTTGCGACCAACTCCTTGCCGGTCTGGGCAGCGTGCGCGAGGGCCGTCGCAGTCTGGAGCAAATGGTTGGCGAGCTTTCGGATGACGAGCAGGAGCTCGACGATATCGAGCCGTCGTACTACGAGGACGACGCCATCGAGGTCGACCCCGCGCTCGGCTGGGCGGGCACGCGCTGGAGCCATGCGCGCGACTACACCATGCACGCTATCTCGGCGCTAACGTGCGGCGCCTTTAGCTTTTTGCTGATGCAAACGGCCGGGGTCGCGGCGCTTCCCGGCCTGGTCATTGCGGCTATCGCGATCGGAGCGGCGGCTGGCCTGGCCCCCCAGATCGGCTCGGCCATCTCGGCTGTGGGCTTTTTGGTGCTCATGGCCAACGCCACCATGCAGGCGCAGGGCATCCTGTCGATGTTGCCCGTCGCGGTGATCTTTGCCGCTGCCATGTCCGGTTGGTGGATCGCCTGGGGTCGCACCGAGGCTGCCGCGAGCGCCGCGCTCACCTGTGCACTCGCGCTTGGCTGTCTGACTGGCAATACCTTCCTGGCAGCTGGGGTCGCCGCCGGCGTCGCGTCATTTTGGCTCGGCCCGGCAAGCGCCGCCGCGGCAACGGGCATGGGCGTGCTTTTTGCCCGTCTGGCGACGGTCGCGCTTTCAGCCGGAGGCGTGCTGGGGCTCGGTAACGTTGCCGCAGCGCTGGAAGACCCGCTCCTTTGGGCTGCCTTTGTGCTGGTCGCGACAACTGCCGCAGCGTCATCTGCGCTGCTCAATGCCCATGCCAAGCGTGCCGACCAGGGCTCAAACCTTGCCGCAATCGCCGCCATCGCCGTCACCGGCATCGGCTGCGCAGCGGCATCCTGTCTTGCACACCATATGGAAATTGCCAGCCTTGCAGCCGCGGTCGCCGCCAAGGCGGCAGTTGCGGGAACCCTATCCTCTATAATCGTTGGGATATGCCTATATTTGCTCGGATACCAAAGAACCTATACGGAGAGTGATCTTTCGTGAACTTCCTGAACATCTTCGAGGACCACGTGGCCGGCATCTTCGGTGCCACCCGTGCCCCGTTCTCCTTTAAGAAGCTTGCCAAGCAGGCCGCTCGCGACATGGAGGATCAGACTCTGGTGATTAACGGCGTCAACACGGCGCCGGCACTCTATACCATCCTGATCGCCGCCGACGACGATCCCATGCTCGCCCCGTTCTACCCCGAGCTTTCGCGCGAGGTCCGCGAGTTTGTGAAAGCGCAGGCCGAAAAGCGCCGTTATGTCTTTGTCGGCGAGCCCCTCGTGCGCTTTATGATCGATCCGCAGCTGCGCGCCGGCAAGTTCTCGGTCTTTGCCGAGAACGTCGATGCCCCCACGCTCGGCCGCCTGTACGAAGAAGAGCGCGCCTATCAAAACGGTCTGGGCCAAAACAACTCCGCGGCAAGCCGTGCCGCCAGCGCCCCGCGCGCCGGCCAGCAGCAGTTTGCTGCCCCGCAGCCGCAGCGCCCCGCCGCCATGCCCCAGCAGCAGCCGACGCCTCGCGCCGCCGCTCCTGACCCGCTTGCCGTAGCAGATCCCTTCGCGCCTAGCGTCCCCGACCCCGCCGCTCCTATCCCGGTGCCGCAGACCGTCTCGCGCGACGCGCTTGCCGGCATGGGCGGAGCCGCCGCGACCGGTGCCGCCGTGGGCCTAGGCGCCGCAGCCGGCATCGCCTCCAACATGGCGAGCACTCGCGCCCCACAGCGCCCGCTCGCCCAGCTCGTCGACGTCGTGAGCGGCGAGAGCCATAGCATCACCTCCGCACAGGTGACTATCGGTCGCGAGCGCTCAGTTTCCGATATTGCCCTGCGCGACCCCAACGTGTCGCGCCGCCACGCCCAGCTCACCTTTACGGGCTCGGATTGGTCGATCGAGGACCTCAATTCCACCAACGGCACGCTCGTCAACAACCGCCGCATTACGCGCTGCCCGCTGCGCAACGGCGATCTGCTGACGTTTGGCCTGAGCACCTTTGAATTTAGGGGATAGTCTCTTATGAACATCGATATCGTCCTTTTTGCAGGCCGCATCGTCCTGGTCGCCCTGCTCTATATCTTCCTGTTCGCCGTCATGAAGACCGGCGTGGGACTTGTGCGCGGGCAGCGTCGCGACTCGGCTATCTGGACGATCGATGTGGACAAGGGTCCGCGCGGTATCCGCGGCATCCACGTAGACATGCTCGGCCCCGTCATCGTCGGTCGCTCGCCATCTTCGGACATCTGCATCAACGAACCGTTCGTCTCGGCCTCGCATGCGCGCTTTTCGCTGCAGGGCCCGGCGCTCATCATCGAGGACCTCAACTCGCTTAACGGCACGCTCGTCAACGGCCGCCAGCTTGTGGAGCCCGCAACGCTGCGCGAGGGCGACGAAGTCCAGATTGGCGACGTGGTCATGAAGGTGAACCGTCGATGATCGACGAGGAGAACAAGTCCGCAACCATGACCGAGGCACCGGCTGCCGCCGTAGCTGCACCGGCCCACGCCGCTCCGGCGGACTCCACACCCGTGGAGCCCGAGGACACCGTGTTCTCCCTGCCTCTTTCGCATGTAACGCATGATATTTCGGATCTCGCCGATAACGAGGGCGAAGAGGATGCCGTAGCGGCGCCCATCGGCGCACATGCTGCGGAACAGCCCACAGCGCCCGAAGCAACCCCGGCGCCGGCTCACTTTGCAGAGCCCGTCGCCGCGGCAATCAACGAGAGCGCTGCGGTGTTTGCGGCACCCGAACCCGCCGCGCCGGCGTTTCCCATAGCCCCGGCATCCGAGGTTGCGCCCGCGTCTACGCCGGCGCCCGAGGCGGGGCCATCCCCCGAGGACGGCCCTGCACCCAAGGCCCCGCAGCCTGCGCCCGCAAGCGAGTCCGATGCCGTGGCCGAGCCCGCCGCCCAGTCGCAAAGCACACCCGCGCCGTCGCACTTTGCGACGCCCGAGCCTATAGACGTCAGCCCGCAAGACGACGAGTCGATCGCCTGCGCGTCCGCAGAGCCCGGCTCCCCGGACACCGGCGATTCCGAATCAAACGCCGAGACCGACACCGTCTCTCCCGGTGACACAGCCGAGATCGACGTTGCCGCCGTTGAGGCCAAGCTCAAAGACCCCGGCTCGACCATGAGCTTTGAGCCCCTGACCGAGGAGCGCATCGAGACCGACTCGACCTATGATGCCGGCACCACCACGCAACTCATGTGGGGCGCCCGCTCTGACGTTGGCTGCGTACGCCCGCACAATGAGGATTCCTACCTGGTGCAGTCGCCGCTCTTTTGCGTATGCGACGGCATGGGCGGTCACGCCGCCGGCGAGGTAGCCTCTTCCATCGCCGTCGAGACTATTGCCAAGACGGCCCCGCAGTCCGCCGACGCAGCACGCCTGGCCGCAGCCGTCGAGGCAGCCAACGCCGCCGTAATCGAGGCGGCCCTGAACGGCCTGGGCAAGCCCGGCATGGGCTGCACAGCCACTTGCGCCTATATCGAAAACGACACGCTCGCCATCGCCCACGTGGGTGACTCTCGCGCCTACCTGCTCCACGAGGGCACGCTCATCCGCGTGACCCGCGACCACTCCTACGTGGAGGAGCTCGTGGACGCCGGCGAGATTACGGCAGACGAGGCTCGCGTCCACCCCAACCGCTCGGTCATCACCCGTGCGCTGGGCTCGGACCCCGCCATGTATGCCGACCACTTCACTCTGCATATCGAGGAAGGCGACCGCCTGATCCTTTGCTCTGACGGCCTTTCGAGCATGATTCCTGATAGCGATATCGAGAACATCGCCACGCAGTCCTCAACCGCGCAAATCTGCGTCGACAACCTAGTGGACGCGGCGCTTGCCGCCGGCGGCCACGACAACGTGACCGTAGTAGTCGTTGACCTGGTTGACGATGGCGTTATGCGCGAGGCGCAACGCGTGCGTCGCCGCAACATTACTATCGCCGCCATCCTGGCCCTCGTCTTTGTGCTGGCAGCTGGCATCTGGGCCTACACGGGTGTCACCGGCTCGTACTACCTGGGTACCCACCAGGGCAATGTCGCCGTCTGGCGCGGCCTGCCCGGCAAGCCGCTCGGACTCAAGCTTCACTGGCTCGAAAGCGAAACCAGTATTAAGCTGTCCGACCTGCCCGAAGACACGCAAAACCGCCTCAAGGCGGGCATTCCGCAAACAAGTGTCGACGATGCGCAGGACACGATATCCAAGTACCGCCACCAGATCGACGAGGAGCAGACCCGCCAGGTGATCGACGCGCAAACGATTCGCGACAACACCAATCAGGGATCGACCTCCGAATCAGATTCCGAGAAAACCGCCGAACAGTCCGCCGAGGCCGAAGCCTCCGAAAAGAACTAGAAAGGGAGTGCCGCTTATGAGTCGCCGCAACACCGAGCTGCTCTTGCTCATCGCCTCGGCGTTCCCCGTCATCCTACTGCATGCGATGTACGTCCTCACCGCGGGCGCTGCCATCTCCTTTGAGACGCTCGCCGTACCGATCGGCCTCTTTGCCGCCTTTGCCGCGGCCCACATTGCCGTGCGCATCTTGGCGCCCGGTGCCGACCCCGCTATCCTGCCCATTGTCTTTGTGCTTTCGGGCATCGGCATCACGTTCGTGACGCGTCTCGCCCCCGCTCTCGCCATCTCACAGCTCATCATCCTGTTTGTCTCGGTGGCGCTCATGGTGGGAACGCTCGCGTTGGTTAAGAACCTCGACGTAGTCATGCGCTACAAGTACACCTTTGGCATCATCGGCATCATTCTGCTGATGCTGCCTATCTTTATCGGCACCACGATCTCGGGCTCCAAGCTGTGGATTCGCATCGCGGGCTTTACCATCCAGCCCGGCGAGTTCGCCAAAGTCTTTATCGTGCTGTTCCTGGCCGGGTACCTGGCCGAGAACCGCGAGCTGCTCTCCATCTCCAACCGCAAGATCCTAGGCTTTAAGATCCCTCGCCTGCGACTGCTGCTGCCGCTGTTTGCCGTGTGGGGCGTGTGCCTACTCGTTGTCGTCTTCGAACGCGACCTGGGTTCGGCCGTGCTGTTCTACACCATCTTCTTGCTGATGCTCTACGTTGCCACGGGTCGATTCTCGTATGTCGTTATCGGCCTTGCGCTCTTGGCCGTCGGCGCCGTGGGCGCCTACAAGTTCCTGTCGCACGTTCAGGTGCGCTTCCAAGTTTGGGTCGATCCGTTTAAGGACGCCCAGGGCCAGGGCTACCAGATCGTCCAGTCGCTCTTCTCGCTTGCCGATGGCGGTCTGGTCGGTGTTGGTATCGGCAACGGCATGGCCAACAACATCCCTGTCGTCGAGTCCGACTTTATCTTCTCTGCCATCGGCGAGGAGATGGGCCTTTTGGGCGGCGGCGCCGTGCTCATCCTGTTTATGCTCTTTGCCGTGCGTGGCCTCACCACGGCTGCCCGCGCTAAATCCGACCTCGCCGCCTTTAGCGCCACGGGCCTTACGGCCGCCATCAGCTTCCAGGCCTTTTTGATCGTGGGCGGCGTTACCCGCCTGATCCCGCTGACCGGCGTCACCCTGCCCTTTATGAGCCAGGGCGGTTCCTCGCTGCTGGCGAGCTTTATCATCGTCGCGCTCCTGCTGCGCGCCGGTGACGAGGCGACCGGACGCGAGGCCGAGCTTACCGGCACCGGCACCATGGCTGCCATCACCGATGATCAGGTCGCATCTGCCGCCGCCCCGACGGGCACGCGCTTTGCCACCTCGTCTTCCTACGGCAGCGGCAGCCATTCCGTCGGCTCGCGCATGCGCCGTCGCCTGCTCGACACGCCTGAATCCGGTGTGCTCGGCCGCGTTGCGCTCGCCAACCGTCTAACCCGTGCGGTGCTCGCCTTTACGGCGCTGTTCGCCATCCTTATCGGCAACCTCACCTATGTCCAGGTCATCAAGGCCAAGGACTATCAGGATATGCCGACCAACAACCACACTATCGCCCGCTCCAAGTACATCCAGCGCGGTTCCATCATCACGTCCGACGGCGTGACGCTGGCCGAGTCGCTGCAGCAGGAGGACGGCACCTACGTACGCTCCTACCCCAACGGCAACCTGGCAGCGCACGTGGTTGGCTACGTGAGCCAGCAGTATGGCACCACCGCCATCGAGAGTGTCATGAACGACACGCTCACCGGTTCTAAGGACTACTCCAGCTGGAACAACGCCATCGCGTCGCTCGCGGGCCAGACCCAGCCGGGCAACACCGCCAAGCTCACCATCGACTCGCGCATCCAGACGGCGGCCGAGCAGGCACTCAAGGGCTTTAAGGGCGCTGTAGTGGTCATCGACCCGCGTACCGGCGCGGTGCTCGCATGTGCCAGCTCGCCCACCTACGACAACACCAACATCGACGCCCTGCTGCAGGCGGGCGGCGGCGAGGACGGCTCTATGTACAATCGCGCCATGGACGCGCTGTACACGCCGGGCTCCACGTTTAAGGTCGTTACGCTTTCCGCGGCACTCGAGACCGGCACCGCCAGCCTTACCAGCACCTACCAGGCGCCCGGCTCCATGGACATCGGCAACGCGCCGGTCACCAACTATGCCAACGAGAGCTACGGCACCATCAGCCTGCAGCAGGCCTTTGCCGTGTCTTCCAACGTCGTCTTTGGCCAAGTGGCAAACGAAGTTGGCGCAAACACGCTCGTGCAGTTTGCCAACGCCTTTGGCTACGGCCAAAAGCTCGGCCAGGACCTGACCTCCGCGGCCTCCATCATGGCCGACCCGTCGCTCATGACCGAGTGGGAGACCGCCTGGGCCGGCGCCGGCCAGCCTGTCGGCATGGACCACACGCCCGGGCCGCAGACCACCGTCATGCAAAACGCCGTGATTGCCGCCGCCATCGCTAACAGTGGCGTGGTCATGGACCCGTACTTTGTAGCCCAGGTACTCGCCCCGGACGGAACTGTGGTCAAGACCACGCAGTCCCGCTCGCTGGGTCAGGCCGTCAGCTCCGCCACGGCCGACCAGGTCAAGCAGGCCATGCTCGCCGTCGTCCAGTCCGGTACCGGCACCGATGCCCAGGTCCCCGGCGTCAAGGTCGCCGGCAAGACCGGCTCGGCCGAGACCGGCGGCACCAACGTCAACTCGATGTTCGTTGGCTTTGCACCTTACGATTCACCCACGGTCGCCATCTCGGTGGCCTTGGAGGATTACGACAAACACGACGTCAAGGCGGCCAAGATTGCCGGCATCGTCCTGACCGCGGCGCTCGCCGCACAGGGAGCGTGATGCCCATGATCGAATCGGACACCCGAGGCGCGCCGCGGCCGAAGAGTTAGCGGCAACGCGCCACACGGCCCCAGCGGCCACATCGTAGGTACTACACACATCGTTGAGCGAATAGTTATGTTAGGAGCAGGAATGGAACAGAGGGTCCTCGGGGGAAGATACCTCCTCAAGGATAAGGTGGGGACAGGCGGCATGGCGACCGTCTACCGTGCACAGGACCAGGTCCTCGACCGCACGGTTGCCGTCAAGATCATGCTACCGCAGTATGCTGGCGACGCAACCTTCGCCGCACGCTTTAAGCAGGAGGCCCAGGCAGCAGCCGGTCTCTCCTCCCCCTATATCGTGGGCGTCTACGATTGGGGCAAGGACGGCGACACCTATTACATCGTCATGGAGTACCTGCGCGGTACCGACCTTAAGAGCGGCATCAAGAGCCACGGCGCCCTCGACCCCAAGAAGGTCGCCCAGATCGGCTCGCAGATCAGCTCCGCGCTTTCGGTCGCTCACAAGCATGAGATCATCCACCGCGACATTAAGCCGCAGAACATCATGGTGCTGCCCGACGGCAACATCAAGGTGATGGACTTTGGCATCGCGCGCGCCAAGAACAGCCACCTCACGCAAGACAACAACGTGCTGGGAACCGCCCACTACGTCAGCCCCGAGCAGACCCGCGGTCAGGACCTCGGCCCCACCTCGGATATCTACTCGCTGGGCGTCGTGATGTACGAGTGCGCCACCGGCCGCGTGCCCTTTGACGGTGATGACGCCATCTCGGTCGCACTCAAGCAGGTCAACGAGCTGCCTATTCCGCCGAGCCAGATCAACTCCGGTGTCGACGCCGACCTTGAGCGCATCATCCTCAAGTGCATGGAGAAGGACCCGGCAAACCGCTTCCAGACCGCTGACGAGCTGCGTCAGGTGCTCAACAGCTACCTGTCCGGTCGTGCCGTCAACATCTCGGAGCCCACGCGCATCATCGGTGCCCCCGGCGAGCTTGGCGCCACCAAGACTCGCGAGCTTTCCGATCAGACGCGCGCCATGGTGCGTCCCGTCTCGGGCGTGAGCGGCCAGAATACCGCCCGTAGCTCGGTTTCGGGTTCCACCGGCTCCTACGAGGTCGAAAAGCCCAAATCCAACAAGAACAAGATCATCGCCGCCGTGGTGGCAGCCGTTGCCGTCATCGGCATCGTGGTGGCCTTTGCCACAGGACTCTTTGGCGGCGAGCAGGTCACCGTTCCCGATGTACTGGGCAAGGACCAGCAGACTGCCGTCGAACTGATCAAGGAAGCCGGCCTCGAGGTCGGCACCATCGACCAAAGCTACAACGACGATGTCGACGAGGGCAAGGTCGCCGAGCAGACGCCCAACGGCAACACCAAGAAGGCCAAGGGCACTAAGGTGAACCTGGTAATCTCCAAGGGCCCCAAGCCCTCCGAGAAGGTTGAGGTTCCCCGGCTTGTCGGCCTGACCAAGGACCAGGCAGAAGCCGCGCTGGCAAGCGTTGGCCTGAAGGGCAACGCCTCCGAGGAGGCCAACGAGGCCGATGAGGGCCAGGTCTTTGAGCAGGGCACCGAAGCCGGTAAGGAAGTCGCGAAGGGCACGACCATCTCGTACAAGGTCTCCAGCGGCCCGGATACCACGTCCGTCCCCGACCTGACCGACATGACCGAGGCCCAGGCGCGCAACGCCCTCGATATGGCAGGCTTTGGCGTCGACGTGAGCTACCAGGAGAACGACTCAGTTACCGAGGGAACCGTGATCAGCTGGAACCCCAGCGGCAAGCAGAAGCCCGGCGCCACGATTACCGTCGTCATTGCCAAGAAGTCCGGCAAGGCCAGCGTTCCGGGTAACCTGTACGGCAAGAGCATCTCCGCCGCCGTCACCGCGCTCAACAACGCCGGGTTCTACAACATCGCGTTCTGCGACCAGAACGGCAACCCCGTGAGCGGCAACGAAAACGCCACCGTTACGGGCGTCTCCCCCACCGGCAAGCAGTCCACCGACAACACGATTACGCTGACGGTTGCACTTTCTGGCTCGGGTTCGGGTTCGGGTACGGGCGGCGATTCCGGTACGACCAACTAGTCGCCACCCAACCGCTCATTACGGCTCTCGCCGCAAACATATTCGCTCACAGGCGCCCGCTTGCTCCCCCAGCAAGCGGGCGCTTCATTTTTGATATGGCATTGAACCAGAAAAGCCCGGCACCGTGGTGGTACCGGGCTCGGCAAATCTCTGGTGCCCCCGGGCGGATTCGAAAACTCCCCCCGCGGGGAAATTGGTGACGCGGGTGTCGACGGTCCGAATCCGGCCTTTAGACCAGAAGAGCCCGGCACCGTGGTGGTACCGGGCTCGGCAAATCTCTGGTGCCCCCGGGCGGATTCGAACCGTCGACACCCGCTTTAGGAGAGCGGTGCTCTATCCCCTGAGCTACGGAGGCATGTTGTATTAGTGTAGCAGATTTACGCCGCTGTAATGCAGCGTATACCCACTCTTCGAAGTTGCGGTGGAACAGCCCTCCGGAAAGTGCGTCCCACTATCCAGGCAAATTCTGGGTCAGACTTTCCCCATGAGACCTCGCTGGGAAACTGTGACCCAGAATTTCGGCTCGAAACGGGACACGGTTTCCCAAACGACCCCGTTCCGAAAACTACATCCCGGAATCGACGCTCGAACTGGGATGCACTTTCCCGATCGAGCCACATGGGAGACTGCGCCCCACTTTGAGGGGGCGCTCTTTAATGACTACTTGCCTTTGTGGAAAAGGTTTTTGATAACGGAGGGGATGCTCTTGGCGCCCTTGGCCGTCACATCGATAAAGTCGGGCGAACGCACGAGCTTATCCTCGTCGACGTACTTACGGACCGCGCGAAGCGTCTCTTTATCGTCGCGCGTCGAAAACGTAAAGTGGCCATTCTCTTTGGTAAAGATGGCAAAACGCGTAATCTTCTTGGTGCCGCGCAAAACCTCGGCGGCAATATAGTCGACCTCGTCCCACGGGATTTGGATATAATCCTCGGGATTACGCTCGTTATAGTACTCAAACGCCTTATTGCCCACCATCACGTTACCGTGACTGGTAAGCCCCATCAGGCAGGTTGCCGGCGTTGCCAGATCGACCGTGCTGTTCTGAGATTGCGCCATACGCGCCTCGCCCTCCAATAAAAACAATCGGACCGCATCCAGTGTACCCACCGGGTGCGGTCCGTTTCAATGGCTCAAAAGCCCTTGCCTAGCAACTCTCGGTCTTAAGCCGAAGCGTGCTTACATGAAGCCGCAGACGCGACCGATGATGCCGACGGCGAAGAGGGCCAGGATGATGACGATCGGGCTGACCTTCTTCTTGAGGAGCTTGCAGACCAGAAGGGTCAGGCACACGGCGGCAAGGCCGGGGATGAGCTGATCGAGGTTGGCCTGAAGCGTGGTGACCTTCACCGGGTCGAGTGCGTTGGCACCGACAGAGCTGTACATCGTCAATGCCTGCTTGATGCCCTCAGAACCGGCGGGCAGGTTGGCCCAGTCGATATAGGCGCCAGCGGACTGCGTGACCTTGGAGACGACCGGGGTGAAGGAGATGGACACCCAGCGCTCGACCAGGGCGCCGATGATGAACATACCCAGGATGGAAGCACCCTCGGTGACCTTGCCCATCAGACCGCCGGAGAGGTCCTTGGCGATGGAGGAGCCGACCTTGTAGCCAAACTCCTGCGTGTACCACAGGAAGGCGTAACGGATGATGTTCCACGCGAAGAAGAACAGCAGCGGACCGGCGATGCTGCCGGACAGGGCCAGGGAAGCGCCCAGTGCGCCCAGAATCGGGCGAAGGGTGAACCAGAAGGCGGGGTCGCCGACGCCGGCGAGCGGGCCCATCATACCGACCTTGACGCCCTGAATGGCGACATCGTCAATCGGAGCACCGTTGGCGCGCTCCTCCTCGAGAGCGAGGGTAACGCCAATGACGGGGGCGGAAACATAGGGGTGGGTGTTATAGAACTCCAGGTGGCGCTTAAGAGCGGCAATCTGGTCATCCTTGCTGGTGTAGAGCTTCTTGATCGCAGGGATCATTGCGAAGCACCAGCCGCCGTTCTGCATACGCTCGTAGTTCCACGAGCCCTGAAGGAACTGATGACGGAAGCAAACCTTCTTACGGTCAGCCTTGGTGAGCTGAATCTTGTTCTCTGCCATATGTATCACTCCCCTCCTACTCGTAATCGTTCAGAATGTCGCCGAGCGGGTCACCGGAGCCACCGCCCATGCCGCCACCCTGCTTGGCCAGATCCTTAAGGCCAAGGTAGATGAGGGCAAGGGAGATGCCGATGAGGCCAAGGGCGATCAGCGTGAGCTGAGGGATGGCAGCAAGGACAAAGCCGAGGATGAAGAACGGCCAGGTCTCCTTGGTGGCCATCATGTTGATGACCATGGCGTAACCGACGGAAGCGACCATGCCGCCGCCGACAGCCATGCCGCCGGACAGCCAGTCAGGCATAGCGTTAAGCGCGTTGGTAACAGCCTCGGCCGGGATGATGCACAGAAGTACTGCCGGGATGGCGATACGAACACCCTGCATGAGGATGCCGGCGTACTGCCAACGCTCGATGCCGGCGAAGTCGCCCTTCTCGGCGCAGGCGTCCATGCCGTGAACCATAGCGGTAGCCAGGGTACGGCAGATCATGGTCAGGAACAGACCAGCGACCGACAGCGGGACGGCGACGGCGATGGCGGCGGTAACGGCCTTGGCCGAATCGGTGGCGCCACCGTTGAGGGCGAGCACCATGATGATCGAAGAAGCGACCGAGGCCAGAGCGGCGTCAGGCGCGACGGCGGCGCCGACGTTAGCCCAGCCAAGGGCCATCATCTGGAGCGAACCGCCCAGGAGGATGCCCTCCTGAAGGTGACCGGTTACGAGACCGATAAGCGTGCATGCCACGAGCGGCTGATGGAACTGGAACTCATCCAGAATGCCTTCCATACCGGCAAGCAACGCGACAATCGCAACAAGCAGAATAGTGATTGCAGACATGTATCGGACCCTCCTTTACTATGCTTGAGCGGCCAGTTCGGCCTTAGCTTTCTTCAACATGGCGTCGAGATCCTCGGAGGAATCCGAAGGAACCTTGCGGACCTCGAACTTGACGCCCTTGGCCTTGAGAGCCTCGATGGTCTTGACGTCGTCATCGCCCATAGCGACAGCGTTAGTGACGACGACCTTGCCCTTGGAGTGGGCCATGGAACCGATGTTGGCTTCCTTGATGTCGACGCCGGCCTCGATGGCCCTGAGCAGATCCTGCGGGTTCTCGAACAGCAGCATCGCCTTGGTGTCGCCAAAGCGCGTGTCCTTGACGACCTCGGCCATCTTCTTGATGGGCACGACGTTGGCGTGGACTCCCGGAGGGGCAGCCTGCTCAATCATGGTCTTGCGGAGCTCGTCGTGAGCAACGCCGTCGGAGACCACGATGATGCGGTTGGGATTGATCTGCTTGGTCCACGTGGTGGCCACCTGACCATGCAGCAGACGCGTGTCGATACGGACGTGGGCGATCTTGATGTGCCCGTCGCCGATCACCGTTCCCGGAGGAATGGCACCCGCAGGAGCAGCGGCGGCCGCAGCCGGCTTCTTCTCCTCGGGCTCCAGAGACTCGGGCTTGACGCGCACGCCGGCCTTAGCCTCAGTCACGAGATGTTTTGCGATCGCATGTGCAGTGTTCTTTGCGTCAAAGCGCTGCGAATATGCCTCGATGAGCATAGGCAGGTTGACACCGGTGACGATAGCCCAGGAATCATGGCCCTCGATGAGACCGCTGATCTGGTTGAAGGGCGTGCCGCCCCACAGATCAACGAGGAAGAGCACCTGCTCCTGGTCCTCGAAGGAAGCGACTGCTTCCTCGACCTTGGCTCGGAAGTCGTCGGGGCCCATGCTCGGCTCGAGCGAGACCACGGCTACAGACGGCTGATCGCCAAAGACCATCGAGCCCGTCTGCTTGATTCCAGCCGCCAAGTCACCATGGCTAGCAAGAACAATACTTACCATCACATAACCTCCTTTTTGTCTACGTATTTCCTACACGACAAAAAAGAGTATAGCCGCAAGCGTGGCTAAATTATAGGAAAAAATGTGAACGGTTGGATTATTTGTTTAAACGTCCTGCTTTGTTACAAGTTGGTTACATCGCTGGTTTTCAGCTATTCCTCGCTAAACATAATTAGTTTGACCATCTTAGAAAACAGATACAAGCACAGCATTCATTAATACCGATTTAAATCGGATAAGAACCTGCTTGACTCTTCGATATTTTGTTTAAACAGACGTGACTTGACTAATTTCGTTAGTTATGCTCTAGCAAACCGTCAAAATAGAATAGTCATTGGGGACGTTCTTTAATGACTAGTCGTTTAAGA
>NZ_QSQO01000025.1:15713-34172 GCF_003436775.1 Collinsella sp. TF11-5AC | reverse complement strand
AGCGTTGGTCAAAATGGTTGTTTTTACAGTAGCGCTAACACACGCTCCTCTGCGCCCTCGACAGGCTGTTCGACAAGGCGTCGGTGTTCGTGATGCGGGGCCCGAGCTACCGCGGCAGGGAGCTTGACACCTACTCGGTGGAGGCCGTCCCCCAGGCGGTGAAGGTGAGGGGGATCCAGCCCGAGGGGATGTAGGAATGCGATAGGAAAGTCATAGATGCGGGCGTGTTGGCTAAAATGGGTCGGCCGGGATTGGTCAATCTCGGCCGACTATATTTGGCTAAATTATTCCGGCGCTAACACTTAAAAATTAAACGGGTTAAAGGACTAGCAAAAACCGATATATCATCTGCATTATGTATTACAAAATGATGCGCAAATACACACCACATTGAGATTAACCAAAAAAGCTCGACAATGGAATTACGTTCTTTTGCCATGGAGTTCTCCGGCTGGCTTAAGTTGACTCTATGCATCGATACAAGCCAATTGATGTACAGTAGTGGTGAATTATAACGGCTGAGACGATTTAACAATCGGACCAAGGACCTCGTCACCGCTGTCCATCCAGATGACGATTTACAGCGAAACACCCCAGTCAAATTATGCTTCGGAAAGAATATTGCTCAGGCAGTTCGATAATGAAAGGACTTTTGACTCAAGAGCGAGCCCCCACCACCGGGACCACTCGAGCATAACGGTCCCTGGGCTCCGGCACTAGATTGACAACCACCCTGGGAGACTTAATGAGGAATAGCCGAAGGAACTGAATCAAACCATCGTATTGAGCTCATTCATGATTAGACCATTTCTCAAGTTCCTTTTCGAGTAGGGCAATCCTATGAGTAAGGTTTTTAATCGCCAAAACATGACGACTCACGGCAACGCTAAGAGACAGAGAGATTGCAAGCAACAGCACGATTGCACCCAAAAAAAGGAAATTGGCTGGGTTGACAAACCCAATAGCTGTTGAGCAACTATAAATAATTTGAGGACATATATCACAAATCAAGGCCGCCATACACATCAAAATCCACAACAGAGAGTACTTAAGAAGCATCTTTCCGTTGGACACGAGCCGCAAAACATAGACGAGAAAGCCGCCGAAAAAGAGGGCCGCACCAATCCTCAAAATTAGATTCATTATTTATCTCCCCTATGAACCCAGCACACAAGAACAATGGCTAACGTGACCTTGATCATGTAGTAGACGGAAGAGAAGCCCCCGATGGACGAACGTCCGCCTTGGCGTTCATTCATCTTTACAGGCGCCTCCATAACGGGAAGACCAAGCTTCATAGCCAAAGCAATCGACTCTGGCTCCGGGTAGTCATCAGGATAACTCTTGCAGAACAGGTCGATAGCATCTTTATTGCATGCCCTAAAACCAGAAGTGGGATCGGTGACCACCTTACCCGTAAGCAGCTCGAGCAAAAATGAAAGCCACCTGATTCCAACGCGACGCATAAAAGTTGACTGAAAACCATCAGTCTCAACCAGAAATCGAGAGCCTATCGCCAGGCTCGCCCCACCCTCAATCAGCTTTACAAGCTCAGGAACATAAGAAGGATCATGCTGGCCATCGCCGTCAACCTGAATGTCAATATCATAGCCAAATCTCTGAGCATACTTATGGCCCGCTTGGACCGCTCCACCGATACCAAGGTTCTGTGGCAGGTCCAATATGTTGACACCATGCTCTCGACAAAGCTCAAGCGTTCCATCTTGTGACCCGTCGTTGATTACAACATAGTCATATCCCGCAGCTTTTATAGACGCAACGGTATCGAGAATGCACTCCTGTTCGTTATAGGCAGGGATTATTACGAGAACACGCGGATATCCTTTTGAACATGTTGTTGCAGCAAGAGACAATCGAGATTCATCCATTCCAAAAAAGTTGGCTCTTAGCGACGCTTGAAGAAATTGCGACTCTTACAGCCCAACGCACAGTTTAACTCAAACTTAAGTTTACAGTATCCTGACTAGCCATCGCGAAGTTACATCTCAAGCTTAGATATTTAGCTTGCTTAACTGGGGCCCACACGGAGTCCCCACCCATCATAGCAGGGTAAGGGCCCCGTGCACCTCTGTCTCAAATGCGGAACGCATGTCCTGAGTCCTCAACGCCGTCCCATTCGAACCAATCTAATCCAACTATTATCCCCTCTTACTATAGCCATGACTTATAGCGCTAGTTTAGAAAAATCGGATATACAAAAGCTCGAAAAACACAAAATACAGCAGCCCAAATGGAATCCCGAGCATAAAGGCTGTACATTTAGTCTTCTCTTCCTCGTCGCAGTAAATAGGAAACCTGAGCAAAAGACAGGCGAAAGGTATTAACAAAGGTATGAGGTATCGCGCCTGAACACCCGCAACTGTCTGGCTTCCAACTCCTGTAAAGGCGATGTATAGAGCCAAAGCAACTAAATAGCAAGTAGCAAGAACCAGGAATAGAGTCCAAACAATCCCGAAACGGCTAAACTTAAATTTAGTAACTTTTTCATTATCAATAATGCATATAGCCTCAAACAACACGATGGGAAGATATGAAAGCCATGGGAACAGATTGGACACGTCCCCAAGATAAGCCATATTCGTTGATATTGAATTGAGAAACGCCGGGGTCAGCATCGATCCAAAAACGAAATTCGAGATTACAACTATAGTTCCAACTGGATTTGCAAGCACTCCCGTCGTTTGACCAGCCGTAGAGACTTCGGAGCCACCACGTGCATCAGAAATGTTATTTACGACAGAAGAGAAATATGGCGTCAAGAAAGATAAAATCATTATGGCGCAAACGAATAGTGCAGCTCCAATCAAGATACGTCTTTGCTTGCTCGAAGTATATTTATCTGCAGGAATTAAAAGCGCAAGTCCGAATAAGGGAAAATAAATCGCTTTAGCTGCAAATCCGATTGCAAAAGATAATAGAAATCCGAAGAATGTTTTTGCAGAAATATCCTCTTCAGAAACAAGCATCTTCAACAAAAGAGCTGTTCCTAGCAAACTGAACGATATCACACAGGGATCATACGAGTAACTGGCTGCCATTAACACGGCAGACGGGAACAACGCAATACAAGTGAAAAGACATTTTCTGCAAGGGGCTATACGAATTGCGATTCCGCAGATAACTGCATACGCAAGTAAATTAAATAATTTTCCCAATGCAAATTTGATAGAAAATGGGAGATGAAGCAAGCGACCCAAACAAAGGCCGATAGATGAAGGAATATAGGCAATTTTAGAAAGAGCCACACTATCAAAACAATTAACACGTTCGATACCTTCAGCTATATTATTTTTATCGGCCTCTCTGACTAATTGCTCAACAGAGCCACGGTTAAACTCTCTTGTTTCATCTATTGGGTACTTACCCAAAGATGCATCCAAACTAAAGCCGTCCCCCCTATAAAACTGTTCGACTATCATTCGGTCAGAATTTGTTATTTCAGCATTTGTGAGGTAGGAAACACTATTTGCATTTCCATAGTGGACCTCATCATCCCATGTCAGAAAATTTGTAACGGGGAAGCAAATAATTACGGATAGACCGACCGAGACAATGCATGCGAAAGCGAACAGTTCGGGCTTCAGATAAGAAGTGCCCCCATTAATAGCAATCAACCCGATCAAAACAGTAATGGGCAAAGCAGACGCGAACAACACCGTCTTTGACTTATCGAGCGGAATGCCAATAAAAGCGATTAAAACAGCAAAGCCAACAGAAACCGTCAAAAAAAAGAAACACTTCTTAGTATCAGTTTTCTTAACCGAGGCTACAAAGCTCTTCACCAGGCCATAGCAAAGCTCAATGCCTTGAAACGCTAAAACTAAATGAAAGCATATAACAAGACTTGCGATATTCCATGCGTCAAGATCGAAGGGGCCAAACGTCTTCGCACCAGTCAATATGATTAAAACTAGCAGAAAGCTGCTGAGAATGCTGGACGCGACGAGGACGGTTATCTGACGAATAGCGTCACCACCCGACTGTGATTTCGGTTGCAAATATAAGCACGCAACAGCAACGACATCGCAAAAGAGTTCAAGAATGAATAGATTTAAATTCTTATAGTGCAATGATGTCGCAACAGCTAATAAAAGAAGTCCCAGCCCAAAGATGGCAAGCGCGTACTCGCTTTTCTTAATTGCAGGATTATTCAAAACGTGCATCTCCAACTAAAGACAAAATCGAATAGGGTAAGTCGACAATAACAAATTCGTATCTCAAATCCAACTTCACTCAAAAGCTAAGCAAAAGCCAGCCAAGTATCACTTAGCAAATACAAAACGCCTTCTCGACATCCATAGCAGTGGCATCCCAGTTATATCGATTTTCAACAAGCGCCCTAGAGTTTCGAGACTGAAGAGAAAGCAGCTTTCGATCATCAAAAAGCCTGCATAATGCCGAAACCACCTCATCAGATGCCATGGACCGAATTATTGTGCCGTAGCTATCATCTAAGATAAGCTCGCGTGCCCCGCCCACGTCTGTTACCACTGCAGGCGTTCCGCAGGCTGAAGCTTCAAGAAGTACCGTTGAAAAGCCTTCGGAACGAGTTGGAAGACAAAGCACATCTGCTTGCTGAAGTAAGGAGGAAATATCCTCTGTGTTACATCTCCCAAGCCAAAACAAGTTAGACGAACAAGCTTCCTTGACCTCATTAGCCAGCGGACCATCCCCTGCAAGAACAAAACAAATATCACGCTTGGTAATATCTTTTGTGCGAGCCGCCTCAATAATTGAATAAATTCCCTTTTCAGGAATAAGCCGCCCGACAAAAGCTACAACCAAAGATGACTGAGGGATACCTAATTCAGATCGGAAATCTCTCCCCGAAGAAATACTCCTATAGAATGAGGCATTGATTGAGTTTGAAATTACGCCTTTTGCAGTGATATTAAAGTGCTGAAGCCATTCAACACTTTTAGAAGAAATCCCATAGAAATCAGGTTCAAACGACTTTACGCGATCAGTAATCCAATCTTCATATCGGCGAACAAAATAATCAAGAAATGGCTGATTGAAAGAGAGATACGCTGAGCCGTGGTCGAGAACAACAGCCTTAGCACTATGATCCGCAGCAAACTTCAGCCCTTCGAGCGAGAGAGGGAAAAGTCTCGTGTTTATCAGAACACCATTCCACTCATAATCATCAAGGGTTTGCAGGAGTCGGTAATAATCACTGGTTTTTTTGGGAAGAGGAAGTCTTCCATCAAGTAACGGAATGCAAGGAAGACGAATTACCTCCAGGCCGTTTTCGACTGAATGACCGACTCCCACGCGCATCAAATCATTAGTAACGATAACCACCCTATCGCCGCGTGCAGTCAAGGCGTGAGCGAGACCATCGACAAAATTACCAATTCCACTAAGTTGCGGGTGATAATGGTGAGTGAAAATACAAATAGAGGAGCTCATCACATAACCTCATCTGATATAGATGTCATATCCTTAATTCTGTGCCGTCCAGACTTCCCCATCTCCAAAGTCGAGCAAGAGCGGAAGATGGGTATGTCGATTATCCGGTGACGGTATTTTTTTCCAATCGCCATACATCGTTGTAAGATATTTATCCGTCATACGAGGAACAGGGAATTCACTGCCTTCGAAAACCGCACTGCTCAGAGGGAAAATCTCTGAAATAGGCACTGGCGCCATATTCGGCCAGCTTAACGTCAGACAGCAATCAGAGACCTCACCCGTATTTGAGTCGGCAATACAGGAATCGAACAAATCCTGGTAAGAGCATGCGCCTCGAGAAACCAGTTGTTCCACCACGTGCATAGCAGAACAACCAATTTGCTCGAGTTGACCAAGGAACCCTTTATGAGGGACAACAATGGAAGAAGAATGATATAAATAGGCTCTTTTCTGTGCAATTGATGCAGTTCGGACTTGCTTTGCACGAAGGCGTTTATCTGTATAGAGCTGGTCATATGGAAAGATGTCGACAAAAATGCCCATCGAACTGGAAGCCTCTCGAGCCTCTTGATTCTCGAAGCGAGTTCCATCGCGATACACCTTAGCAAACATCGCAGCATAGCCAGTAGTATTCCGCGATGTATGGAGCGAATATCCTTCCGGTAACCCACCCTCGGCTAAAGAGCAAAAGCGGTCATAATCTGAACGCATCATTCCGATATCTATATCATCATCCCAAGGGATAAACCCCCTATGACGCATTGCTCCTAAACATGTTCCACCGTCAAGCCACCACCTGATGCCGTGCTTAGAGCAGAATGCGGCGACAACCTGAAGGATATCCAATTCAGTGTTTTGAAGCTTTAATAGCGCGTGAGCTTTAGACATCATCGGCCTATCTCTTTTCCCCGAACCATTGTTGCGTCTGTTTCCCCAAAACAGAAGACTGATAAATAAGGCAAATGGCATTGGATATAAGCGCCGATACAGTAGGGCCATTTAAGCCAAACAGCATTTGCGCAGGAGCCATAACAGCGACAGCACTAATTAAGGACAGCATGCTGCCAACAAATACCCCTCGGTAATTATCAAGAGAAACCAACAAATCGTTGACAAACCAAGCGATGCCAGTCAAAAAGGCACAAGCCAACATAGGCTGAAGGAGATCGGTATGTTTAGCTATTCCAGCGCCATAAAACAGTGACAGCAATAATTTACCGAAAAAGAAAAGGGCAACTGAAGATATGACACCGACAAAAAAGATGCCAGCAAGTATTTTACCTATGAGCGAAAAAAAGGACTTTTCTCTAGAATGGTAACGCTCTACTAGATAACCTAATAAAGGATTATAAATATAGGTCGCACCCATTTGGATAATTGCCACAGGTGCAGCAACTGATGCATAAATACCCAGAGCAGAATCTCCGAATGAATAAGATAAATACTGCCTGGGAATATTCGGCGCCGCAGAAGCAGCAATGCCGCCCAGAACGATGGGCAAACAGCTACATAGGAAGGCTCTGACCTTCGCTCGGCTAATTCCAAGCTTGATTGCAGAAATCCGATTTGATCTTGGATAATCGTAAATAACTCCGATGCCTATTGTCACTACCGTCATAAGCAACAGTGCACCTTCGAGGCTATTAAAAAATCCAAAGACAAGAATGAATGAAAGGAGAGAGCCGATGCCCTGCATTATGAGGGATTTCCCAATATAGTCCATCCTATGACCAACCTGATCATTAGCATGCATGACATCAATGACTAAGCCAGCGGTTTTATAGAGAGCATACAGAAGAATAGCGGGCACCGTACCAATACGACACGTTGCAATGGAATAGACGGCTAACATTGCAAACGCTATAAAAGTAGTAAAGAAACGAAAAGTCAGGTATTCACCAGCAGAGTTTTTCCTTTCAACATCTGCAATTTGCACCGTGTACATCCTGTATTGGGCTAATTGAGAAAACATGTTGAAAATAGACATAGCCAGCGAATAAATGCCTGCAGCACTATATCCATCAGACAGCCGAACGACCAAAATGGTGATAAGCCACTGACAGCCTAAATTAGTCAACGAACCGACGGTATTCCAGAACATATTATGTTTAATCGAAAGAGTCTTCTCTGTGGCCTTCACAAATATAAGCGCCCTTCTAAACCTGTCGAAATGAGGATACGGAGCTATCTCGCAGCTTTAAGTTCTTTTAAAATCAAAATAAACAGCCAATTCGGCATAAGACGTATAATGATATCTGCTTTAGCGATAGACGGGCAAGCTCGTCGGTATTTAAGTAAACCAATTATGGAGCGCCGCTCCCTTGCTTCAGCGAACCCCAATATTTCCTTTAGATGCGGTGAATCGGGAAATCTATCGGCAAATCGCCTAGCAGTATCAACCCTGTTTTTAACTCTTGTCGAATACCAATCATCTTTTGAAGAAACACCTGCAAGGAATCCAGTTTCGTTACCACCATGTCGACGATACTTAACCAAAGGAGTCATAGTAAAGCTGCACTTCCCCAGTTCACTGCAACCCAATGTCAACCACAAGTCATGTGCAGTCGATTCCGGAAAGGGAATCATCGACTTCGCCGCACTCGCATCTAACATGAGAGCCATACCAATGCCGTAACATACGCTTGCGGCCTGTACAGTAATATCCTCTCCAGAGCACCAATTTACTTCCGGCGAATTAGGATGAGCTTTCCTATAACTCTTTACCAGAATATTTCCGTTTTCGTCAATTACCGATCTATCACAAACATCTAGAATTGAGCCTTCTTCTAGCATATGGTTGAGCGAAACTTCAACTCTATTAGGCTCCCAAATATCATCCTGATCGCAAAGTACTACGTAATCCCCTTCCGCCAAGGAGAGCAGCGCCTCGAACGATTTGACATAACCGAGATTATTATCACCGTGATAATACCGATAGGCGTTTTTCGTTATATGCGCTTGGATAAACCGCTCTAATGAATCCGATTCAGGGCAGTCATTTCTAACTAGAAGCGTAAGCGGAAACGTTTGTTTATCTATCGAATCAAGTTGTTCCGCGAAAAACTTAAGATCGGGTTTATAAGCTGAGAGAAGTACGCATACGCCAATATCATTTCCCATTTCTATTTCCAAAAATCCTCCCAAATTCATTGCTTAAAGATTATCAAAGCACCCTCAGTTAAAAGAAACTCTTTTAAAAATAGAGTATTTATCCCTGTCTCTTAAAACGAGTGCCTAATATCAATAAGTAACAACCTTTGTTCCATAAGGAATGTTATCGTAAATCCATTTTGCATTCTGAATCTCAAGGCGTACGCATCCAGCAGAGGATGGAACGCCCATCGTGGGATCCATCACGCGGTTGCTGTTGACGTAGTAGGGTGAGGAATGGAATAAGTAATCACCATAGAACTGCGTGTAGTAATAGCAAGTATATCCATGCCCAAAGGAGTATCCCTTACCGTAGACTTGATACTCCCCTATCACCGTAGGCGTGCTAGCTTTTCCCGTCGAACATACATATCGACGGTTTAAGGACCAGTTATTCCAGGATCCAGTGTAAATACTCGTAACGCAACGTGACGTATCGACAAGTATCAGCCAATTTGTATTGCTTGAATAACTTTGAGCCTTAGCATCCATATAGTCTGACACCCACGCGCCGTTAGCCATAAAGAAATTCCAGGATCCGTCCACAACGCGCCAGCCAGTAGCCATAGCTCCACTAGCATCAAGCCAATACCAGGTGGCGCCCAGATTGAGCCATCCTGTCTGCATATAACCAGACGAATTCAAGTAATACCAAGATCCGTTAACGGCAACCCAACCGGTTTTCATAGCATAAGTGGACGGATCTAAATAGAACCAGGAGCCATCCTTGTACAGCCAGCCAGATCGTGCATAGCCAGCGGTCTCATCAAAAAAGTACCATTTTCCGTTAACGTTCTTCCATCCAGCGCAGGGGGAGCCATCGGTTGAATCAGCATAGAACTTACAGCCTCCAAGCATCACAAACCCGTGAGCTTCGACCAATTCGCCATCGCCGTTTGATGTAAACAGTTTTCCATTACGCAATGCTCCACACAATGAGCAATCAGAACCAGCAAAAGCCTTAGATGGCTCATCCTGAACCGAGTCCTGGACATCTACCCATTCACGACAAGCAACAGCGCCTGAAGCTTTTGCATAATAGCTTTTCCCATTTACAGAAAAATGACCAAGAAGCATTTTACCGTCGGCGGCAGGATCGAGATAATAGTATTGACCACCGTCCTTCAGCCATTCAGTCTTTATAATGCCCGACGCTTGAGAAGGCTCAGCGTAATACCAGTCTCCATCGCTCATAAACCAGCCAAGTGACAACGCTCCCGTTGAAGAAAAATGATACCGGTTGGATCCGATGACATAAAAGCCGGTAGCCATTCTATTGTCATTTGCGACATCGAGCCAATACCAAACGCCATTCACCAAACGCCAGCCCGATGCAAGTGCGCCGGAACCGTCAGCGTAATACCAGTCCGTCCCATCAAACGCCCAACCAACAGTCATTGCGCCGGAATCCGATAAATAGTAACGAGACGAACCGACAGAAACGATTCCTCTAGACATAACACCATCATTGGCGGGATCAAGCCAATACCAGTTATTGCCAGTTTGAAGCCAGCCGGTTAAGACTTCACCATTGCTACCCCAATACCATAAACCGTTATCAAGGTACCATCCATTAATCAGTCCATAGGTTCCAAGAAGATAAGGGTGCCCATCAATAACACGTCGACCAGTAGCCATAGAACAGCTGTTAAGGGAGTCAAACCAGTACCATTGGTCTCCAATAAACTGCCAGCCACTTGCCAAAGCGCCTGACGGACCCGCGTAATACCACTTATTTTCAGTAAAAATCCAGCCGCAGCTCATTGCGCCGTCACGAGCGGGGTCCAAGTAGTACAGCAAGTCGTCAATATTCTGAATTCCGGTCAAACGACAGCCATCTAGATAGTAATACCAGGACAAACCGTTCCATTGCCATCCAGATAGTTGTTCTGTAGTCGACGGGTCATGGCTATCGACAACCTGTAGGCTCGAATCTTCCGTTGTTTTGCCGGCACAATCGCTGGAGTCTTGAGAGCAACCGCCACCGACCAATGCTCCCGGCCCTCCTGTCGAGTCGCGCTCTACGACACCGTTATCCGCCCCCTCTTCCACGGCATAAGCAGTGCAAGAAAATGCGGGGGCTGTAACTGAAAGTAAGGCGGAAAATAGCATCAAGCCAATTACTCGCCAGCAAATTCGATGATCAATCCGAGCATTCATTTCAAGCCCCCAACCGGTACCGACTGTCTTGCAGGGAATCTATTAAATAAACGGACGAGCTGCGCCGATTACATTTCCCCTTGCGCTAATAGGATGAATTCCGACACCTTGATGAGGCCAGGAATCAATCATCAAGCCGCCGCCAAGTGCAATTGCAATATGACCGCGGTAATAAATCACATCGCCGCGTTGAATCGAGCTCGTGCTCACGGGCATAAAGATATTGCTTCGATACCAATTCATGGAATTGTAGGTTTGGCTTGGATCCCAGCGATGGTTATAAGGGTTGTAAACACCCATATCCATGCCAGTAGCATAAAGGCACTGCAAGACAAAACCAGAGCAATCAACAGCTCCACCGGGAGCGGTAGACCAAGGCTCAATATATTGCGTACCGATATACTCATAGGCGCGCTGGATAAAGGCGTTCACGCAATCTTCCCGCGTTGCTTCGACAGAAATGCGAGAAGGGGTCACATAGGTAAAGTATCCGGTGCAATAGCTAGGCAGCTGAACAGTCCAAGAACTGACCTGAGGATACTGGGATGGATTTTGCCAGCCAACTTTGTCGCACTGGCCATCGCTCCAGAAAATTCGGCGAACACCGTCGATGGTCCTTGCGCCCGTTGCCATAGCGCCGCTGCCGTCTAACCAATACCACTTACCCGAATCTTTAAGCCAGCCAACATGCATGCTTCCATTGGACTCAAGGTAATACCATGTTCCATTCAGGCATTTCCAACCAGTTGCCATTTTTCCGTCAGCGTTTAGGTAATACCATGAACCACCAGTAAAAACCCATCCGGTCTTCATCACGCCAGAATTGGCATCAAGCCAATACCAATCGCCGTCAATCTGCAGCCATCCAAGATGAATGGCACCCGTTCCGGGCTCAGCGTAAAACCTTAGATTTGCGACATTAACCCAGCCGGACGCAACCTGCCAACCATCAGCTCCAGCGGTTTTTAGAATAGCGCCGTTTTCGCGAATCACATCCTTGCAAAGATATCCATTATCATCGGCATATCTTTCAACGCCATCATTAACGGTAACCCAGCTTGAAACCACGAGCCTACCGCTCTGGTTTGCAAAACAATCGTTGCCGCTCACCTCAAATAAGCCCGTTTTCATTAGATGGCTAACAGGGTCCAGGTAATACCAGCTAGCGCCTTCTTTATACCAGTCAGAAATAAGCGCACCAGATTGAGAGGCTAGATACCAGCCGTTCTCGGACTGAGCCCAGCCAACAGCCATAACCCCATTGGGGTTCAAATAATATGCTGCATTGCCAAGGTCTAAATACCCAACGGACATCTTACCATCGGAGGCTGGGTCGAGATAATACCAAGCGCCGTTAACGAGTTTCCAGCCAGTGGCCGCAATACCGTTAGAGCAGTAATACCAATCTGCTCCGTCTTTGTACCATCCATTTGCGAGGCCATAGTCACCAAAAATGTAGGTTCTTCCATCAATCTTTTGACGACCCTTAAACATGATGAACGTCTGTGGGTCAAAATAATAGCGAGCCCCACCTATCGTTTGCCATGACGAAGCAAGGGCACCCGATGAATAAGCCCAGTACCAATTCCCGTCAACGAGAATCCAGCCGGTTTTCATAGCACCAGTGGCATCTAAATAGTATTTCCCGCTCCCGAGGTCGACAAAACCAACCTGCATTATATGGGTGGCAGGATCCAGGTAATACCATGTGCCGTCTTGATAAAACCAACCAGCAGCTAAATCGCCTCCAGCATTGGCATAAAACCAATTTCCATCTGAGTTACGTAGCCAGCAGTTCTGATATAGCGCGCCAAAAGGCGTTGCGGCATTGCCGTCATTCGCATAAAACGAAGCAGTCGATCCGCCAGCATCGGTCACATTGAAATAACCTGTCTGCATTGCACCATCATTGGCTGGATCAAGCCAATACCAATAGCCCCCGCTTTGCAGCCAGCCAGTTTGGTGTTTACCGTTTTTTCCGTAATACCAAACTCCAGACGACTCGTCTCGTTGCCAGCCATCTTTTATGACGGAAGAATTATCAGGTTGCAAATCATCGGAAACCACAGAAGAAAAATCCGCTTTTGACTCAATACTCTGAGCCTCAACGGAATCCTGTGCAAACGCGACATTCGCACTCAGGGGCAAGCAGCAAGCAGTGATTAATGACGCAGCAGCACAAACAAGCGTGGCCTTCTTTTCGAATCGATACATAAGCGACCCTCCCAGATATCTCATTTATTTATTTTAATCCACATTCCAGGATTGATTTTCGTTACTGTCTGTTCAGTCTATGTAGATAAATATACTAAATTGAACATAACGTTCAATCATTCTATTCTTTTCCTAAGCAATGAACATCTTAATTGGAGGCCTGCAGTGGAACTGACCAAGCGTAACTTTACTGTTCTGTACGAATACCTAAAGAACCCATATGCCAGCCAGCGAGAAGTTGCCGAGCGCACTGGCCTCTCACTTGGATCGGTAAACGCAGCAAATAAAGAGCTTACGAATGAAGGCCTTCTCGAATCGGACAGCCTAACCGACAACGGTTACGAAGCACTTCACCCCTATAAGGTTGAAAACGCAGTGATATTGGCTGCGGGGCTTTCGAGCCGCTTTGCTCCCATTTCGTATGAAAAGCCCAAAGGCCTTTTAAAGGTACGTGGTGAGATTCTCATCGAACGTCAGATTAGGCAGCTGCAAGACGCAGGTATCAGCAATATCACCGTCGTTGTCGGCTATAAAAAAGAGTATTTCTTCTATCTCGAAAGCAAGTTCGGCGTTTCGATTGTCGTCAACAACGAATATGCATCCAAAAATAACCACGCATCGCTTATGTGCGTAAAAGAGCGGCTTGGCAACACCTATATTTGTTCAAGCGATGATTACCTTCTAAACAATCCGTTTGAAGCATACGTTTGGAAAGCATTTTATTCTGCTCAATATGCTGAAGGCGCCACCAAAGAATGGTGCATTCAAACCGGAGCAATGGACAGAATCACCAATGTTACGATTGGCGGTTCCGATGCTTGGTATATGCTCGGACATGTCTACTTTGATAAAGCCTTCTCGCTTGCATTTAAGCAGATTCTCGAAACGGAATATAACAAGCCCGAAACAACGGACAAGCTTTGGGAAGATCTATATATCGAGCACATCAAGGAGCTCGATATGGTGATCAAAAAGTATCCTGAGGGCGAGATCAACGAATTCGATTCTCTTGATGAACTGCGTGCCTTTGATCCGCATTTTATCGAAAACGTTGACTCCGATATTTTCGATAACATCGAGCAAGTGCTCGGCTGCTCCAAATCAGAGATTCACGACGTTTATCCCCTTAAACAAGGTCTTACGAATCTATCGTGCCACTTTAGAACCAATGACGGAGAGTACGTTTACCGCCATCCGGGAGTCGGGACCGAACTGCTTATTAACAGAAATGGAGAAGTAGCCGCACTTAAAAAGGCCAAGGAACTCGGCCTTGACGACACGTTCATTCATGAGGACCCAAAGCGCGGTTGGAAAATTTCGAAGTTTGTACCCAACGCAAAGCAGCCTGATCCGCATGATGATGCCCAAATGAATCGAATGATGCAGATGTGTCGTTCGCTTCACGAGAGCGGTGCAAATGTCGAAACCGAATTTGACTTCTACCTCGAAGCGAAGCGCTACGAATCACTTCTTTTGGAAAAAGGCCCTATCGACATTCCAGGCTACAGGGAAATGGCCGCCGAAATCGATGAATTGGAGCACTTTGTCCAGGCCGACAATGCGCCAAAATGCCTTTGTCACAATGACTTCTTTTACCTCAATTTCCTTATCGATGAAAACGACAAGTACTATCTCATTGACTGGGAATATGCTGGCATGAGCGATTATGCAAACGATTTTGGAACGTGCAGTGTCTGCTGCGAGCTTTCCGAAGATGAAGTCGACCGCGCGCTTGATGCATATTTTGGGCGCAAGGCAACAAACAACGAAGTTGCACATAACTATGCGCACATTGCCCTTGCAGGATGGTGCTGGTACCTCTGGTCTCTTCTGAAAGAAGCCGAAGGCGACTTCGTGGGCGAATGGCTCTATATCTACTTCAATTACGGTGCCAAATACCTCAAAAAGGCACTGGAGATCTATCGGAAAGGTGAGTAACGATGCAATTCGGCTTTTTTAGCGGTCTTCTTTGGGGCCTTGATACAGTAATTCTTGGAATCGGCTTGGCGCTTGCGCCCTATATTGGATCGGCGGAAGCGCTTGCATGCGCCTCCATTGCGGGATCCTTTCTCCATGATGCCTTCTGTGCAATTTGGCTCTTTGGCTACATGGGAGTCCGAGGCAGACTAAAAGACACGCTCGCTGCACTTAAAACTCGTTCGGGCAAGGTCGTCATCGCCGGCGCCCTACTCGGTGGACCTATCGGAATGACCGGCTACGTATTGGCAATTAATAACATCGGAGCTGCCTACACGGCAATCATCTCCGCCTTCTATCCCGCAGTCGGAGCATTCCTTTCCTTCGTACTGCTGAAGGAGAAAATGGGCAAAGGCCAGATTCTTTCCCTTCTCGTTGCTCTTTGCGGTGTAATGACGATGGGCTATCTATCGGCCGGATCGAGCGAGATTGCAAATGCCCCCCTCGGCTTACTCGGCGCAGTGCTTGCCGTTATTGGATGGGGATCCGAAGCGGTGCTGTGCGCATGGGGAATGAAAGATGATGCCGTTGATGACGAAACAGCTTTGCAAATCCGCGAAACTACAAGTGCGCTTGTTTATGGAGCGCTCGTACTCCCCCTCTTCGGAGCATGGCATTTCACGTTGGGCGCTATCCCAAGCATGCCCACATTGATTATTGCACTCGCCGGACTCGCAGGAACTGCATCCTATCTGTTCTATTACAAGGGCATTGCGGCAATCGGAGCAGCGCGTGCGATGGCTCTGAATATCTCCTATTCGGCATGGTCAGTGGTCTTTGGCCTGATCTTGCTTGGAACAATTCCCGACATGGCATCCGTAATCTGCTGCGTTGTAATTGTATGCGGAACAGTTTTGGCAGCCAGTAACTGGGACGAACTATTTGGACGTAAGAAGACGGCGTAGCTAGATTAACAATGTAGCAAAAGGGGAGAGCTCGTCGAGCTCTCCCCTTTTAGCATCATGGCTATTCAATTACCACGGCCTGGCTATCCATCTGTTGCCACGTGCCGAAGAACACTTGGGCATTTCGCGTAACATTGCCGTTAATCGAATCCGAAAGATAGACAATTCCCTGCTCGTCATCATAGCCTTTAAGGACTACGGCATGATTACCGCCCCACAGACCATAGGAATGCCCGTTATACCAACGCGCAGCATAACGGCCTCCTGGCCAACTTCCCCATTCGGTATTCCACATCTCAACAGGTTGACCACAGGTCAGCCTGTTCTTAATGGAAGAAATTGACGAGAAAGAGACGTCTTTTGCCTGCATGATACTTCCCGCAGCGCGCAGAAAGTTATTACCAGCAATAGTAATCGCAGGTGCGACGCATCCCATGAGACCCCCGCTGCTACGCCTTGGATTGCCATCAAAAGCGGTAACAAAATTGCCATTACTTCCCTTGGGCAAATAGTAATCCGCAATAATCGTCTTACCTAAACCGAAACCATAGTAGTTAAGCAAGTTTGTAAGGGCAACCGACTCACAGCCAGTAGGAAGTTCCGGGTACTGCGAATAGCACGGGACATCGACCCAAGCGCCAACCATTGCGCCGGATGAACTGAACTTGTAGTCAGTAGAGCCGATCCAATACCAACCGTTGCTCAACATTACTCCCCCACGTGCGGCATCAAGGTAATACCATGTGTCCCCACGGGAAAGCCATCCCGTTTTCATTATGCCAGAAGCGGAATCTAGCCAGTACCAGTTACCGCCATCGTTAAGCCAGCCGGTCGCCATTCGACCATCCGAGTTAAAGTAATACCAAGACCCAGCAATTTGCTGCCATCCAGTCAGAATTACCCCATTAGCAGAACAATAATATCGAGAACCCTGACTCTCAATCCAGCCCGTTCTGGCATTACCGTCATCGTCAATCAGCTGGATTCCCGAATCGGTCATTATGCCTTTAAGGTCAATTGCGCCGCTGGATGACGAATGATACATCCAAGACCCATCACCGTTTGACCAGCAATTAGCCATCATCTTGCCGGTACTATTAAATATGTATTCACATGATCCGATAGTTTGAACGCCCGTGGTCATGGCATGCGTCGAGGGGTCGAGCCAGTACCATGCACCGCTTAGGCTGAGCCATCCGGAGGCGAGGGCACCGGAGCCCGTCGCGTAGTACCAGGTCCCGCCGTCGAGCACCCATCCGGTCGCCATCGCGCCGGAGGCGCTGAACCAGTACGCTGAGTCGTTGCACACGTGAAGGCCCGTCACCATGGCGCCGCCCGCGTCGGGGTCGAGCCAGTACCAGGAGCCGCCGGTGTAAAGCCAGCCGGTCGAGGCGATGCCGTTCGCAAACCAGTACCAGGAGCCGTCGACGAGGCCCCATCCGTTAAGGGGGCCGCAGCTGCCGAAGTAGCGGCGGACGCCCTGCGCGTCCGTCTGGTAGCCCGTCAGCATGGCCCCCGTCCGGGCGTCGAAGCAGTAGGGCACGCCGCCGACGGATACGGGGCCGCGCGCCAGCGCGCCGGATCCCGTCGCGTAGTACCAGGTACCGCCGTCGAGGAGCCATCCGGTAGCCATCGCGCCGGACGCATTAAACCAGTACAGTGAGCCGTTGCACTCGTGAAAGCCGGTAGCCATGGCGTGCGTCGAGGGGTCAAGCCAGTACCACGTACCGTTTAGGTTGAGCCAGCCGGAGGCGAGGGCGCCGGAGCCCGTCGCGTAGTACCAGGTGCCGCCGTCGAGCACCCACCCGGTCGCCATCGCGCCGGAGGCGTCAAACCAGTACGCGGAGCCATTGCACTCATGGAGCCCGATGGCCATGGCATGCGTCGAGGGGTCGAGCCAGTACCAGGCCCCATTGGTATAGAGCCAGCCAGAATGCAGCGAGACTGGATTAACTGAATCCACATAGAACCAGTTACCGTCAAACGAATTCCAACCCTGATTCCATTTAACGGATTCTTGAGCAGACCCATCATTGATTGAATCGGAAGAATTAAGAGTCGAGGAGACGGATTGCTGCTCAAAATCAGTAGGGATGAAGGAGCTTATGGATTCTGCGTTCGCGATATCAACCACACCGGGCCCAGCGAGCAGTAGAGTTGAAAGAATGATTAGGATTAATGTTATTCGCTTTTTCCTTGCCATGTCAGCCCCCAGTAGTAACCAATTTTTACATAAACATAGTCTACAAATGGATAGCTAAGAGCAATATGTAATTAGAAAAAAGCAATTAAAGAAGAGTTGCTAGCCGAGCCAAGCACCATTACTAGCAAAAGAGTATTGTGCCCCGTCGATCTGCTGAACACCAGTAACCATAGCGTGCGTCGAGGGGTCGAGCCAGTACCAGGCGCCGCCGACATATGCCCAGCCGGAGGCCAGCGCGCCGGAGCCCGTCGCGTAGTACCAGGTTCCGCCGTCGAGGACCCATCCGGTCGCCATCGAGCCGGAGCCGTTGAACCAGTACATGGAGCCGTTGCACCCATGGAGCCCGGTGGCCATGACGTGCGTCGAGGGATCGAGCCAGTACCACGTACCGTTTAGGTTGAGCCAGCCGGAGGC
>NZ_QSQO01000025.1:0-15703 GCF_003436775.1 Collinsella sp. TF11-5AC | reverse complement strand
CCAGTACCACGTACCGTTTAGGTTGAGCCAGCCGGAGGCGAGGGCACCGGAGCCAGTCGCGTAGTACCAGGTCCCGCCGTCGAGGACCCACCCGGTCGCCATGGCGCCGGAGGAGTTGAACCAGTATGCGGAGCCGTTGCACACGTGAAGGCCCGTCACCATGGCGCCGCCCGCGTCGGGGTCGAGCCAGTACCAGGAGCCGCCGGTGTAAAGCCAGCCGGTCGAGGCGATGCCGTTCGCAAACCAGTACCAGGAGCCGTCGACGAGGCCCCATCCGTTAAGGGGGCCGCAGCTGCCGAAGTAGCGGCGGACGCCCTGCGCGTCCGTCTGGTAGCCCGTCAGCATGGCCCCCGTCCGGGCGTCGAAGCAGTAGGGCACGCCGCCGACGGATACGGGGCCGCGCGCCAGCGCGCCGGATCCCGTCGCGTAGTACCAGGTACCGCCGTCGAGGAGCCACCCGGTCGCCATGGCGCCGGACGAATTAAACCAGTACAGGGAGCCGTTGCACTCGTGAAGGCCGGTTGCCATGGCACCGCCCGCGTCGGGCTCGAGCCAGTACCACGTGCCGCTCTGAAACAACCATCCGGCATACGCCTTGCCGTTGGAGGCTGCATAATACCAGGTGCTGTCAATTAGTTGCCAATGATAAAGGGAGACATCAACATACGCGTAGTTCATATCAACGTTGCCGTTGATTCCAAGGACTTTTCCGTTGCTCTTATACTGCCAAAAACTGTAATTGCCGGTATAGTCACATTGCGAGTTATATTGAGCAATCCAATGATCCCAAGAGCTACTCTTAAATACAGAGTCAGTCAAAATGTTGTTAAACCAATTTAAATTTGCATAAATACCAGGCTCATATCCTGCGGCAGAAATCCTATTACAAAAAACCTGCGCCCTCGATGCAATTCCGGTTTGACGTCCATTTGCAATTATCGAGTTATCCTCAAGATCGTAATACACCGGCAATCTTGGATTATGTCCAGAAAGGCAATTGATCACCATTGATGCCTCATCGGCTGCCTGCTGATTATCAAAAGCATATGAATAGATATAGACGCCGTAGGGAATTCCGAGTCGCTCGCACTCAGAAATATTTCGATTAAATTGATAGTCAACTCGACCGCCCCAAGATGGAGCGCCAAATCCAACACGCAGAATAGCGAAATCGATACCAGAAGCCTTAACAGCATTCCAGTCAATACGTCCTTGATGCTCACTGACATCGATGCCCTGCGCCGTAGCCCCATCGGGAAGAATGTCCATGGACAATAAGGCTATTCCATCTTCTTCGGAAGAAGCATCCTCTGCGACCAATTGCCCATCCTCATAACGCCAGGAATTCTCAACTAGGGACCGCGCAGCTTCCGCGTTCGAGGGGAAAACAAACACAGAAATGGGCGCAAGGACCATCAGCACCAACAATGCCGAAAATAACTTAAGATGTTTGCTCATGTAAACCTCGTCATTCGTTCTTGTTTGCGTTTAGCTTACAGCATGGCTGTGAAAGATTTCCGAACATCCAACTGGACAAGATGCCATCTAGGACGACAAATAACTGCACGCAATACCACAATGTAAACAAGAACTTCCCAGCAGGGTGAAACCAAGGACTCCTAGTCCCTACTCTTACCCCCCCCCAAGAATACCGACTTCAAATAAACTTTCAAACTAGATGTCAAAAAGGTAGGGGACCCAGAGAGTCCCCTACAACTCAGAATTCTAACGAATCAATATTACTTTCGATGGACCCAAAGCGGTCAAACCGGAGATGCGGTTTCCATAACCATCACTATGCCAGAACAAATTTTCGCTCGGCGAATTGCCCCAGAAAAAGCCAATGTGGCTATCGTCGGCATATGGGTTGTAAGGATTGAAGAACACAATGTCCCCCTTACGAGCCAAGCCACTGCGCAACAACTCATCAATAGAGTTGAAATAAGTCACGTTCGCGCACGTATCGATAGCGTAGCCGTACCAACGATAAGCGTTAACGCAGCCGCCCCTTCCGGGACCTCCACTCCAAGGGGAATGGCTCTGCTCGGCGGCAATGGGAGCTAAATTACCGCCCGCTTTCATATACGCATGCGATACAAATCCGCCGCAGTTCATACCGGTATACCCATCCCAACGAGGATCACCCTTTGGATACATGCATGTTTCTTGGCTAAGATGCGTATCGTAGGGTGTTCCACGGTAATAGCCATCGTTTTCGTGGCTCATAAGCCAATTGACCAGGCTGGACCTATTAACCCCCAAAACAGAACCAGACGTATTCAACCATGCACCACTTGCATTGAAGTAGTAGTCGACGCCATCGATTTTCAGCCACCCGTTAGCAAACATAGCGCCCGAAGGCTGAAGCCAGTACCACGTGCCGCGGTCATTGAGCCATCCGGTCTTCATCTTGTAGGTGGAAGGATCCATCCAATACCACGCACCGTTAACATATTGCCAACCAGACTTAAGGACACCATTGGAAGATGCGTAATACCAAGTATTGCCGCTTTCGTCAGAAGCGTCTTTCGACATAATCCAACCAGATGCTACATTGACGGCACCGTTTACATCCGCATAGAAAACCGCGTCTCCAATATGAATCACACCTGGCAATGAAGACGAGTCAGCACGATCAGCGACTACGGGAGATCCATCAGATGAAGTAGGCAACGGCTCGCTCAGTGCTCCAGACGATTTCGCCCATGCCATACCGTCGCTCAAGTTAATCCAGCACGAAGATGCCATCGCACCGGAATCATAAGAAAAATAGCGCGTGTTTCCTACCGCGAATTCACCAGTACACATTGCGCCGGATACATCATCAAGGTAATACCAGGCGCTTCCGAACTTTATCCATCGTCCTCGTTGAATAGCTCCATTTGATGCGGCGTAATACCAAGTACCATCAACAAGTGCCCAGCCTGTTGCCATGGCGCCTGAACTCGTAAGGAAATAGGTGGACGACTCCACTTGCATAAAGCCCGTGAGCATAATATGGCTTCCTGGATCCAGGTAATACCAAGAATTCCCTAGAAGTAACCAGCCTCCATGCAGTAAGCCGTTGGAGTCAGCGTAATACCAGTTGTTGTCAATAAGAGCCCACTGGGAGGAGAGCATGGCCCCCGATCCGTTAAAGATATAAGGGGTTCCATTGCATTCATTCAGCCCGGTGGCCATAGAACCATCTGCAGGATCAAGCCAGTACCAACGACCCCCATCCGAGAGCCAACCCTTCACCAGGGCGCCAGAGCCGGAGAAATAGTGCCAAACGGAAGCATCAAGATGCCATCCGATAAGCATCGCGCCAGAAGAAGAGAATCCATACGTGGCTCCCCCGATCTGTAGCATCGAGTCGTGGACCATCTTGCCTTCATCATCCAGCCAATACCAGTTGCTGCCATCTGAAAGCCAGCCTTTTACCATGGCGCCAGAACCGGAGAAATAACGCCAAGCAGAAGTGGAGCCCGTAGAATCTAGGTACCAGCCGACACGCATTGCGCCCGAAGAGGAGAAGGCATACGTCGCACCCCCAACTTGAACCAACCCATCCTGAGCCATTCGACCTTCGTCGTCGAACCAGTACCAGCTACCGTTTATATGTCTCCAAGAAGAAACTGCGATCGTTCCGTCGGACAAGCCCCAACGCCAAAAACCAGCCCCTTCTTCGGGTGATATCCACCCCTGATGCCAAACAATTTGATTCGAAACCTCAGAAGGGGTCTCATTATCCACCTGAGAGTTCTGCTCGACAGCGAAGGTCGAATCGCGCTGAGCATCAATGGCTGACTCAACAGAAGCAATAGCAACGTTAGATGCGGAACCTTCGTCAGTGTTATTCGAATCAAGGGCGTATAACATCGAGGGCGAACTCAAAAGGAGCCCCAAAGAAACAAGGCCGGAAAAGACCAGCACCCCGAATGAGCATTTCTTCATAGCAGCACGGTATCCAATCACGCAGCGACCCCGTCACCCCAGGGCAACGGGGTCTCAATCAAAACTAACCCAGTAATGTGCTAGCCAATTTGCTGGCAGTTTTTTCTCGAAGGTTTTCCATACGGTATCCTCTTCCGATTTGAGGCTCTCTTAAGTTATTCTCAGACTAACAATTCAGTTTTTCAACCGAAAATCTATAAAAGGTGTCTTTGCAGCTGCAATTTAAATATGAGCCACCACACCTCAACCGTTAGGCAAAATAGCTTCTGAGCCAAACTGGGCACATAAGCGAACCAATTTAATACGGCCACCTGTAAAAATCCTGACACACGTTTTCGATATGACAAGAGCCGCTTGAACGAGGAGTACTTGAACCCCTCCGCTCTTGCAGCTCTTGAGGATACTTTGCCGGATCTTGGAATTACTTCGCTCTAAAGCAAGAAGTACTCACTGTCGGAGGATAGGTTCGGCCCGAGCCACGGATCGCCCGTCAAGAAGAACTCAGGCCAGCGCTGCATGAACAGTGCTTGCTCGCGCTTCCAGCGACACATCTTTTCCTCGTTGGCCTCTTCTCTGCCGCGCGAGGTGAACTCGTAGTGGTACAGCTCGGCATAGGGCGTAAAGATGGTGCGGTAGCCCGCCTCCCATGCGCGCAGGCAAAAGTCTGCGTCGTTAAAGCCAACGGCGAATTCCTCGTTGTAGCCGCCGACCCGCTCAAATACGTCGCGTCGGACCATCTGGCAGGCACCCGTTACGGCGCAGAAGTTACCGGGGCGCACAGCGCGGGCAAGATAGCCCTCGCGCTTTGCCGAGAAGTCCTGGTTGGCATGGGCAAGTGCGCCGCGCACGCCAACCACAATGCCAGCGTGCTGCACCAGATGATCGGCAAAGTAGAGTTTGGCACCCACCACGCCCGCTTCGGAACGCTGCAGATAGCCCATCATCTCTTCAATAAAGTCGGGACTAATGACCTCGGTATCGTTGTTGAGCAGCAGCAGATAATCGCCTTTGGCGTGCTCCACGCCAAAGTTAATGATCTGGGAGTAATTGAACTCACCCGGCCAGTACACAACGCGCGCGATGCCCTTGCCTTCGGATGCTGCAGCCACGCGCTCTGGCAGGGTTTCGTAATACGCAAACGTCTCCGGGGCTTCGCTGTTGTTCTCCACCAAGACGATCTCGTAATTGGCATACGTTGCCTTCTGGGCGATCGACATCACACAGGCGTCAAGCGTCTCAATGTGATCCTTGGTGGGAATCACAATGCTCACCAGCGGCGCAGGCTCCGGCAGCGCATAGCGCATGCGGTAGACAAACGGCGTCTCGGTATCCTCAACCGTTCCGCAAATGCCCAGCGCGTTAAAGTGGCGCTGCAGCGCAAGACGACCGGCTTCAATAGCATACGGCTTGCTATCGGCAGAGCCATCGGCGGTCGATCCCGGATGCACGCGCCAGTGATACAGCACATGCGCAACATGCTCAAACCGCGCGTCCGCCGAAAGGCAGCGAAGCGTCAAGTCGTAGTCCTGGGCACCCGCAACGTCTTCCGGGGACGTGCCAATACGATCGATGAGCGCCTTCTCCACCATCAGGAAATGCGTCACGCAGTTATGGCTATAGAGCAGGTCGACGTTGAGCTTAGTCTTAAAGACAGGCTGGCCCCACTCCCCCGTTTTCTGGAACATGTCCTCGTCGCAGAACAGGACCTGGGGACGCTCGCCCTCGGCAGCCTTGTTCAACGCGGCAACATAGTGGAATAACGCGTCCGGTTCCAGGATGTCATCATGGTCCAAGAACGCGATGTAGTCGCCCGTCGCTTGCTCAATACCAGCGTTGGTGTTGACCACAATGCCGCCGTTGCCGGGAAGCTCGATGCGACGGATGCGCTCGTCATTGGCATCCGCCGCAAGATTGGCCACCGCATCCCATTCAGGCGAGGCATCCATAAGGAGCAGTTCCCAGTTGTCATAGCTCTGGGCTAGCACCGAGTCCAGCAGCTCGCGCAGGTAGACCCGATCAGTCTTGTAGCACGGCACCACAATGCTCACGAGCGGCCTATAGGCAAAGGCCGCCGAAGCGACACGCTGGCACGCCATATCGCCCGGCTTTGCGCGATGTTGCTCAAACCAACGTCGATAAGCTGCGTCGTCTGCACGCGCATCCTTCATGCGGTTCCAGCTGTCGTCAACCATGCCGTTGTACAGGCGACCATCCATGGCGCAAAAACCGCTCTGGATTAGGCCCGTGGGATCGCTCACAATCGCGACAAAATCTCGTATATCCCGAGGCATCTCTACGCTCAGATACGTTTTATTGACATGGCATCCGTTCTGCTGCGGCACATCGAACTGCGATTCAAACACATGCACGGTGGCATCGATGGCGTTCATATGCGTATCGAAGATCAGGAGCTCAGGTGCGCACTGGGGGTCTCCCGCCCAGGTAACCTCATAGCGCCACACCGCGCCGGCGTCTGCCGGCAAATAGCGAATGGCATCGATCTCGTAGAGGCCGCAGTGTTCGCCACGCTGCGCATCGCGGATAAGCGCACACAGCGCAGGCTTAGCTTTGTAGTTAATCTTGGATTCCAGCTTGGCCACGCGGCTATCGAGGCGAATGGAGCCCAACCTTTGGTCACCGGATGCAAATGTGACGTCAATCGTAGAGCCGTCCAGAAAGGGAAGCACCAAGACGGCGAGCTCGCGCTCGTAATCGGAAACGGAAGGGCAAAGCGCCAGTACACGGCCATGATCGACCGGGAGCACCAGCGACGGCACAGAAGAACCGCTCGTCGTCGCATGGGCAAACGCTTGAGAACCCTCCCGCTCAATAAGCGCGGCGACATCCTGACCGGCAAAACGAAGCAGCACAAACAGACGGCCCTGACTGCGGCAAAGTGCCAAACGCTTGATACTCATCTACACTTCTCGCTTTCCCAGGGCGTTCGCTGCCATGCGCTTGCAGGCACCCAGACGCCCAAACCTCAAGACGTCGTAATCGAACATGAGCTTTTTGCACTCACGGGCATTGGGGGCCTTGCTGGTAAGCGCCGCACGCACCATAGCGGCAACAGAAGGAGCGCATTGTGCGAGCGCAGCATCGCTGCCCACGGCAGAACCGGCAAGCGCCGTGGCAACGGCGGCAAACACCTTGCCGCAGTCCGAACCCAGCAACCTGAGGGCATCGTACAGCACCAGATCGCAGAGGAAGTACGCCAGGTCCTCGGCATGCTGTACATCGAGACCGTCGCGCTGCCAGTCAGCCATCACCGCGGAGTAAATCTTCACGTGCTCCAGCAGTCGCGTCTCGTCGTCATAGCGCATAGTGTCCATAAGCGAGCCCTTGCGCGCGACACGATAGTCATACAGCTTGTTCGAGATAAGCGCGGTCTTACGCGAACGACCGTACACGGCAAAATCGAAGACCTGGTCCTCGCCATACTTGACGGTTTCGTCGAACACGATCCCGTTACCCAGCAAAAACTCACGCTTGCAGGCGGTGCGCCATGCAAAGGGGCGAGATGCTTCCTTAAACAGCAGGTCAGAGCTATAGCCTTCAAACGACACATCGCGCGGGCTCAGCACATAGTTAAGCCACGGATACCCTGCCTCGAGCGGATACGGATTCGCGCCAAAGGTCAACACGTCGCAATCCTCGCGCTCAAAGACATCGACGATCACACGGCACGCATCGGGCGTAAACCGGTCGTCGGAATCCAAAAACGCGACGATAGGCGCCGTGGACGCGGCGATGCCTGCATTACGCGCACTCGACAGGCCGCCGTTCTCCTTATCGACCAGCGCAAAGCGCGAGTCCTTTTCGCAATAGGCAGCCGCAATATCGCGCGAACCGTCCGGCGATCCATCGTTGACTAACACGCCTTCCCAATCGGGCATGTCCTGCGCAAGCAGGGAGTCCAGGCACCAGGCCAGGCACTCCTCAACTTTGTAGATGGGAACGACAACGGAAATCTTGGGGGTAGCCATAATCACTCGCTCCTACTGTGCGACCGGAACGTCATCGGGGTGCGGATTATCACCGTAGGTGCGCTGATACGTCAGCACGCGCCAGACCAGCGGCAGCCCGCCAATCTTAAAGTAGTGCTTAAACGTATTGATCTTGCCCGGCGTCTTAAAGTCAAAGCGCGAATCGATATAGGCGCGGGGCGATTTGACCATCAGGCGCAAGTCGGTCTCGCCACGCGGATCAAACAGCGACAGGTCAAAGCGACCGGCATCCCAATCGGACTTGAGCTCGGGAGAGGCCTTCTCCCAAAACTGCTCGCGCAACTCATCGACCAGGCGCTCATCATTCCAGCGGTACGTATCGACCTTCATGCGCATTAAAATGCCCTGGAGCTGAGCCTTGAGCTCGGGACGCTCGTCCAAAAAACGTTGCATCTCGGCATATTCATCGCAAACGCAAAACACCTTGTTGGGCGAATTAACGGAGCTCTTCTCGTTATCCTGGCGATAGCACAAAATGGGGTCCGCGATAAACGCGGCACGCTCGGCGCATGCCCAGACCTTAAAGTTAAAACCCGCATCCTGATACGAAGCACCCGGCGTGGGAAGGAACCGAATCTGATTGTCGTTGAGGAACTCGCGCCGATAGATAGCCGACCAAATGGAAGGTTTGCGGTAGAAGATGCCCGGGCGATCGACGGGGCGATACGCGGCGCCCGTCATATGCTCGTCGACAATCCCAAACAGCTCACGGCGCTCGCCGGGCGTGGACCAATACAAGTAAAAGTCGCCCTTTACCACATCGGCATGTTCAGCATCGGCCTTGGCGACCAGCTTTTGGAGCGAATCCTCAAACATAAAGTCATCGGACTCAAGGATGCCCACGTACTCGCCGCGCGCCATCTCCAGGCCGCGGTTCATCGAGTCGCCGTAGCCGCTGTTGGCTTTGTCGATCATCTTTACACGAGAGTCGCGCTCCATGTACTCGCGGATGATATCCGGCGAGCTATCGGTGGAGCCGTCGTTGATACAGATGATCTCGATGTCCTTGAGCGTCTGAGCCACGGCGGAATCGAGGCACTCGCGCAGGTAGCGTTCGACATTGCAGATGGGGACAAGCAGCGAAACTTTAGGGGTATCAGAGTTCTGCAAGAGAACCTCCTGTTGAATAGCGTGTAACAGGGTTATTTTAGCAGCCGAGTTGCGGCGGGCGGCAGCGCTTGGAATTAGAGAAAGCGCTCCAGGCAGGCTTTGAGACCGCGAGTCGAAAGATAGAACAGCGTGGCGTCTGCCATCGAAACGCCCGAGGTCGTCGCAACGAACTTGTGGGCAACACGGCAAACGGCGCCCTTGGCAGGCATATCCGTCCACTCCGTTCCCAAAAACGTCGTAAGGTCCATGTTGACGCGAGCCGCCACGCGATGGAAGTCATCGGCATCCAAGCGCGCCAGGTCGAACACAATGAGGTCTAAAAACCAAGTTATCAGCTCGCCGGGGCACAGGTCCAAAAGACCGTAGGCCGCCCAGTCCTCCAAGACCTCCTCGAGCATCCTCATGTGGGCGTCAAGCTTTTTGGCACGAGCCTCGGCACTGTTGAACTCGTGCGTCGCCGATTCGCTCTCCATCACGTAGTGGTAGAACTTGTCCGGCATGACGACGGTCTTGCGGGCAAGCGCATAAGCCGCAAATTGGAAGACGACGTCCTCGCCCAAAGCCAAACCGGGGGCGAAGCGAATGCCTTCGCGATTAAGCAGCTCGCGCGAAAAAGCCGCACGGCAGGCATAGGGCTGCGCATTCGAATGGAACAGCAGTTGGGAATCACGGGCGCCGAAGGTACCAGCTTTGGGGCTCATGAGTTGCTGGACGCGTTTGGGGGCAGCATCGGCAGGTTCACAGACGCCCCCAAAAACGGCAGCCTCGGCATCTGCAGACTCCATGGCATGCAGCACACGCTCGACCGTCTGGGGATCGATGTAATCGTCGGCGTCCACAAAAAAGACGGTCTCGCCCTCGGCGGCATCGATACCGGCATTTCGAGCACACGAGACACCCGCGTTTTCCTGGTCAATCACCAGTACGCGATCGTCGGCCTGCGCGATCTGGCGCAACACGTTCAACGAATCATCAGTCGAACCGTCGTTGACGCAGACAACCTGAATCGAGCGCTCGGACTGGGCCAACAGCGAATCAACGCATCGCTGAATGGAACACGCAGAGTTGTAAACGGGGACGACAATGGTAGCTTTAGGACACGAGACCTCTCCCATGCCGACCTACCCCCTCAGCGATTCGATGAGGAAGGCGGCAACCACGCCTGGGCCTCCAACCGAGGCGTAATACTTAGCACGCCCCAAGGCGCCATCCGTCGCAAAACTCGGATGCTCGTCAACCCAGCCCTCAGGATCTTTGAGAATGGCAGCGAGATTCGCGCGCTTCCACGGCTTGAGGTCGTCAAGCGAAAACTCCCCCGCGTCCAAGGCCGCCTGAAATTCCTTAGCCATCTGCACCAGGAACTCCTTATAGAACTTAGGCGCTAGGCGCACATAGTTCCACATGTACGAATCGTACTTAATGAGTTGATTGAACTTGAGCATGCGCGCGACGTCATCACTTGCGTGGTCGCGGGCATAATCCTCTCGAATCCAACGCTCAATCTCGGCATACTCGGTATTGACGCAAAAGACCTTAGCCGAAGAATTGACCGAGGAATTCTCGTTGTCCTGGCGATACGACAACACGGCATCATGCAGGTAAACAGCCTTATCGGCGCACGCGATCACCTTAAAGGCGAATGACGTGTCCTGAAAGGATGCCCCCGGAGTCGGCAGGAACTTAATGCCGTTGCGCTCAAGAAAATCGCGACGGTACACGGCCGACCAAATCGACGGCTTTTGCTTAAAGAACTGCGTCGTATCGCTCGGGTGCACTGGCTTGCCACAATCCTGAGGTCTAAACATCTCGTGCAGCGAACGGCGTTCCTCGGGCTTAGACCAGTAGAAATCAAAGTTCGCCTTCGCAAAGTCGGCATTATTGCTATCGGCGGCCGAGACAAGCTTTTCGAGTGCGTCGGGCGCCATAAAGTCATCGGACTCCAAGATGCCAACGTACTTGCCACGCGCCATCTCCAGACCGTGGTTCATCGAGTCGCCGTAGCCGCTGTTGGCCTTGTCGATCATCTTGACGCGCCCATCGCGCTCCATATACTCGCGGATAATCGCCGGCGAGTTGTCGGTCGACCCGTCGTTAATGCAGATGATCTCAATATCCTTGAGCGTCTGCGCCAGGGCGGAATCGAGACACTCGCGCAGGTAGCGTTGAACATTGTAAATGGGAATAAGCAGCGATAGAACAGGGCTGCCAGAGGCGTTAGTAGACAAATGTGCTCCTTAGGAAATACCTGTCGTTTCATGGTATCAAAGGGTCAGCGCGCCAGCCGGCGTTTATATAATCTATGGAGCTCGCAGAGGAAAAACCGATACGAAAGGACGTCATGCAGCCCAAAGCCGCGCGCAACATACCCATCGAAGCGCTGCGTTTGGTCGCGGTCGCCGGCATCGCGGTGTTTCACACCTTTCAGTGGACCTTCCAAGCGACCTGCGTCGGCTTGCCGGAATACGCGCCGCTTGCCGCCTTCCCCCATTCCGGCGTGCTCGGTTTTATTAACCTGCTGGGCTGCTGGGCCAACGAGGTCTTCTTTATGATCTCGGGCTATTTTCTCATCGCCTCAGCCGCGCGTGCTTGGGACGGTGGGGCAACGTGGAAGTCGCAAATGCAACGGACGGCGCAGCGCCTAGGCAAGGTTGTTATGCCCGCTGCGTTTTATTGTGTCGTGGCGCTCTCGTGGTCCACGGTCGTCTCCCCCATTCCCGATGTTACCCTCAGCACGCACTACTGGTACACGCTAGGCCTTGAGTTTATCTGGGTCTATGCCGCCACGGTCTTCATGGCGCCATGGTTTGGACTGGCTAAGAGTCGACTCTCCCAGAAGAGCTACACGACGACGGTCATCGCCGTTGGCATCCTCGCATTTGTTGTTAACGGGTATATAGCCGCCATGAGTACGACAAGCGCCGGCGAGTTTTCTTGGCTCCAGAAGCTCATGAGCGCTGCCACGTACGTAATCGCGTTTTTGATCGGCGGTCTGCTCCGCGACGTTACCGATGTCATGGATTCGGACAGGGCGGGCGCCTTGGGCATGCGGTCGCTCGCTGCGATTTTGGCGCTCGCCACCATCCTGGAAGGAGCACTCTCCTTCACCGGCAACCTCACGGCGATGGCAGTCCTCTCCTACAAATCGACCTCGTTGATCTCGTTTGCCCTCGCTGCAGCCTCCCTGCTCTTTGCGGCTACCCGACGCAGGGCCTTAGGCAATCCGCGGAATGCAGGTGTCATCGTCACCTTATCGACCGCCACGCTCGGTTTCTATGTGATGCAGTCGCTCACCAGTAGCCTGTGGCGTCCCGTCTTCAACACCCTGCTCGCAAACATACTGGTCAGCCAAAACAGCCCGGCAGCTATATGTATCGTCACGGGTACCGTCATTAGCATCGTCTTTGCTCTGGCGCTTCTCATCATCGATGCAGCTAGAAGCCTTATCGCTCGCTAGCTCAAGCGGCAATAGACACGCTGCCGTCAGACGCCAAAGCCGCTACACCCGTGGCAGGTTCCTGCGTTTTATTCAAAGCTTGCCGACAAGGTGCGGTGAGCCTTTACAATAGAACAGTCCCAAGGACGTATTCGATAGCTTCCGCGCAGCGCTCGCCCGCCGCGCGTGAAAGGATATATTGCCCCATGCCTTCAACCCTTCCCGCTCCCATCGATAAGCTCGCCATCGTTGTCGTTACGTACAAGCGCCAGGAACTCCTGGCCAACCTGTTCGACTCCATGACCGAGCTCACGGCAACGCCCTGGCGCATCGTGATTGTCGATAACGAGAATTCGCGCGAGACCGAGGCCATGTGCACCGCATTCAACGAGCGCCTGGCCAGCCTGTGGGGCATCGACACCGAGCAGCCCGACGCGCAGGGCGGCACCGACCGTGTCATCTACGCCCCGCAGCTCGAAAACGGCGGCGGTGCGGGCGGCTTCTCCGCTGGCACTAAATGCGCTTACGACCTGGGCGCCCAGTGGTTCTGGGTGATGGACGACGACGTGCTCGTCATCCCCGAAGGCATCGAGCGTCTTGCCAAGTGGACCGACCGCTACGATGTCATCCAGGGTTCGCGCCTGGACTTTGACGGCGGCGCTTTCTTTTGGCAGTACCAGCTCATCCTTTCGCTCGGCATCCCTAACCCCATCGCCAAGTGGGACTTGGGGCCCGAGGGCTACCGCACCATGAACCAACTGTGCTTTGAGGGCGGCATGTTCTCGCGCCGCGTGGTCGACAAGATTGGCCTGCCCGACGCGCGCTTCTTTATCTACGGCGACGATGCCTGCTACGGCTACGTGGCCAGCCAGCACTTCCCCGCCGCCGTGGTTGCCGACGTGGTGCTCAAGCGCGCCCGCGCCGTCTCCAACTGGGATATCGCCGGCAAACGACAGCTCAACTCCACGAGCGACACCAACCGCTACTACATCATGCGCAACCGAGGCTTCCTCGCTCGCTATATGCAGATCTACGGTGACTACCACCCCATGCTGTTCCGTCTGGGCAATGCCGCGACCTTCTGCAAGGAGTTCATTCGTCTGGCAGCAGTCGACAAATGCTTTAAGACCGGCATTCCGGCGCTGCGCCGCGGCATGAAGGACGCCCGCAAGATCGTTAAGGATCCCAACTGGAAGCCCATGCCGCCCCTGAAGGACGCCGAGTAGTAAAGGGCTTTCGCCCGCCGCTACAGTCGTTGACACACCACGGACACACGCTGACCGTCAAAGCCAAAGCCCCAACGCATGCGCCCGACGGCGGGGCGCGGCACGCGGATATCATCGATGCCGTCGCGCTCTATGTCGAGCAGCGCCTGAACCGCCAACAGTTCCAGGCCCAGGGCATCGACGCCAGGGTCGTACAACATGTTGACCGTAATGAGCGGTCGCTCATCGAGCATGCCGAGCGTGTCGGCCACGTCAAACACCCGACCGGTGGGAATCACCTGGATATCCCAGCGATCCGAGACGCCACTTCGCTTGGAGCTGGGATTGCAATAGCCGGGCAGTCCAAAGCAGAGCCCCTGAAGCGCCAGATGATAGGCTGTCGGCATATCTGATTGCCCCACATCGATGCCCAGATCGCCGATAGCACAGCTCAAAGCTTGCTTTACGGTGTCCTCGTCTCCTCGACACAGCCCGTCATGGAACGAGTCGATAACTCCAACGTCCTCAACGGCGCACTCAAACCATTCCAGAATTACAAGACGGAGCGCCTGACGCACTTCGTTATTAGGCAGACGCAGGGAACGAAGGCACGCGCCGTCCTCCGAATGCCCCGTCATATCCGTCGTAAGAAATCCAGACAGATACAGCGCAGTCCAGATATCTTCGGGCTTGGCGGCATCGACCTCCTCGGCATGCATATGCACTGGCGCCTCAATAAACCCATGCGGCTCAACCAAATCGAACAATGTGGACAGGCGAATGAGATTCCAGTCGCCGACGCATGCGCCCAGACGGTCGGCGTAACAATACAGATCCGCCCGAACGGGCGCGACGCAATCGCGATGTGCGTAGTCCACCACGCGCTCCGGGCTCGAGCAATAAAAACCACCAAACAGATAGCCCTCGAGCCACTCACGCGCGTCATCCAGACAGCCGTTGCGACCGATGCAATCCAACAGCACTTGGACTTCGTCGTCCGAAAAACCGAACCATCGATCACACCAACTCGACAACGCTGTCGCCGACCGATAGGAAACCCCACGTTGGGACAACGCAAACTCGGCATGACCGGGGCGTTCGCACATCAGACACGTCAATCGCAACGAGTCGCCGGCATCGGCAATGGTGTCGAACAACATTCGGCTGAGCGACTCTAGGGAATCCACGCTACCGTCGTCCTTAGCGTCCAAACGCTTTGGACATACCGCGTCGTAGTCGTCTATCAGAAGAACAACCTGCTCATCGAAAGCTGCCTGGAGCAGCTTGATAAGCACGCCAAGCGCCGCATCGATCTCCTTATCGCTGGCCACCCCACGCGCCGCCCTCTCGATAAGACGGACCTCACGTCTTGACAGATCAGGTGCGGCAAGCAGCGGCAGCAATCGGGCGCACTCGTTCGCGACAGCGCTGCGAATAGCCGCCGCAGCATCGGCGTCGCGCCTCGCAGCGGCAGCTGTAAAGTCGAGCATGATGACCGGATAACTCGCGTACTCATCACGATAGCGACCACCGTCCGCCTGCCAAATCTGGGTGCCGACGAACGGGCTTCGATCCGGCCGCCGGTGATCAGGTCGTTCCAAATAGCATTTGAGCATCGATAGATTCATGCTCTTGCCAAAACCCTTGGGCCGACAACAAATCGCAACAGGTGCTTCGCTGTCCAATATATCGGCAATAAACATAGTCTTATCGACGAGTAAACACCGATTGATTGCATCGGAAAAGTCGTGTACATCAACCGGCAGAGCTGCGTTATCCGCATGATTGAGCAACCGTGCGCCAAACGCATGAGCAACACCATAATTCGCCTGTTCAGACACCGTAAACTCTCCTTCTAACGCAGCACGATGCCCATTGTAGCGAGCGGGTAGAGCGCAACAATATCGACATGCAAACGTTTCGGGCAACGGTAGCAACAGACCCCCGAGGGGGCATAACAAATCGTTGCACAATCAAAACCACCCCTAAAAGGGGTGGTTTGCTCTTAGGGT
>NZ_QSQO01000024.1:0-39959 GCF_003436775.1 Collinsella sp. TF11-5AC | reverse complement strand
CTTTCCGTCTTGCGCAGGACTGTAGAGCAGCAAACTTAACCCCCGCCCCCAGCCCCGGAGACCCTCCCGGAGGGACCGAAAAATTTTTTCAAAAAAGTTGTTGCGCGCCGGACAGACTTCTGTGTATACTAATCCCCGCAGCGCACGCGAGCGGAAACAAACGCGAACGTCTGCCTGGGGAGTTAGCTCAGTTTGGTTAGAGCGCCGGCCTGTCACGTCGGAGGTCGCGGGTTCGAGCCCCGTACTTCCCGCCAACGCAATTAAAGCCACGTCTTCGGACGTGGCTTTTTGCGTTTGATGCACTTTGTTTCGATAGAACGATCGCCCTGGCGCATCTTCGCCCAGAATCCCCGCGCCTTCGGGAACGCAAGTAAAATCTAATAAGTCTATCTGTCTGAACAACAGCTTTGTTGCGCAACACCTGTTCAACGAGACAGGGGGTTAGGTTATACTAAATTGCACTGTAGGCCGCATCTGATGCATTTCGCTCCAAGCGCGGCACTCAGTGGATATCCGATTTACCATTTGGATGTCCTGCGGTCATTTAGCGTCTCGACATAAGCTCGGCCCCGGAGCTCGTTCGAGCTGTTCGTATTCCTTGAAAGGGGAAAAATGGACATATCGAGGAAGACTGATTACGCCCTTCGTATGCTGGCGATGCTTGCCGAGGATCCGGAGCGTTTGCTTTCTGTTCGCACCGCTGCCGAAGAGGTCAATGTTCCGTATTCGTTTGCCCGCTCGATTCAGCACGGTTTGGTCCAGGCCGGTATTGTGGAGAGCCTGCGTGGCGTCCACGGTGGCATGCGTCTCAAGGTCAGTCCGGACGACGTCACCATCCGCCAGGTCGTCGAGGCCGTTCAGGGCCCTATGGTTATGAATGATTGCACCGCACCCGATGGCGACTGTGCACGCATGGGCACGTGCTGCTATCATCCCCTGTGGGCCGGAGCTCAAGCGTTGATGCGCGATTACCTCGATTCCGTTTCGCTCGGCGACATCGTCTCTCACCGCCAGTTCCCGGCCGTCGATCCCAAATTCGCCGACCGCGAAGCGTTTCCCGAGTACGCCACCTGCGCGTGCGCTTGCCGGGAGGAATAGCGCCGCATAAGGAGCATAGATATGATTCAGGACCCCTTTCGTTCGATGATTCGTTCGGAAGGGGTCCTGCGTTATCGCGACCTTCCGTGGCGCCGCACGCGCGATCCGTACATCATTTGGCTTTCCGAGGTCATGTTGCAGCAAACACAGGTGCCACGCGTGGAGACGCGTATGCCGGCGTGGCTCGATCGCTTTCCGACCGTGCAGGCGCTTGCCCAAGCCGCGCCTTCCGATGTTTTGGACGCTTGGCAGGGCATGGGCTACAACCGACGCGCTCTGGCGCTCCACAAGGCCGCTCAGCGCGTTGTGGAGGACTGGGACGGTGAGTTTCCGCGTGAGACGCGTGACTTGGTCGCTCTGCCTGGTATTGGCCCGGCAACGGCGCAAGGTATCCGGTCGTTTGCGTTTGACCTTCCAGGCGTGTATCTGGAGACCAACGTGCGCACGGTCTTTCTGCATCACTTCTTTCCCGATGTACCGGCTGTTCCCGACCGCGAGCTGGTGCCGCTGATTCAGGCGGCCTGTCCGGCGGTCCCCGGTGCGGCGACCGACGAGATCGCTCCCTTTGCCGTGCCGCTCGATGATGCCGACACGCCGCGCGCGTGGTATTACGCGTTGCTGGACTACGGCGCATATCTAAAAAAGACGTTGCCCAATCCGTCCAGGCGCTCGGCGGGCTATAGCCGTCAATCAAAGTTTGAGGGCTCACGTCGCCAAAAGCGCGCGCATATCGTGCGCATGTTGCTGGCAGCGCGCGATGGCCAACCGGCGGGGATTACGCTTGCTGATGCCGTGGTGGGCGTTAACGATATGGAAGCGGCGGCTGGGCGCGGGCCGGTCGAGCGCGAGCTTGTCGCGGGCATTCTGGCCGACCTGGAGCGTGAGGGCTTTTGCCGAGCCGAGGGCGATCGCTGGCTGAGCATTTAGCCCGTGGAAATCTGAAGAACAGGATTGTAAGGTTTAGATTTCCGACATGAGGGCATCCTAAAGACGAGGCCGCTCGAAGCCTACGGGCGGCATGCGTTGAAGGGAAGTACACCTATGGATTTTGAGAATTCCCAAACCAAGAAGAACCTCGAGACCGCTTTTGCCGGTGAGTCCCAGGCGCACACCAAGTATCGCTACTATGCCTCCAAGGCAAAGAAGGACGGCTACGTTCAGATCTCGAACATCTTTGCCGAGACGGCTGGCAACGAGTCCGAGCACGCCAAACTGTGGTTTAAGTATCTGCACGATGGCGCCGTCCCCGATACCCTGGACAATCTGCGCGATGCCGCCGCGGGTGAGAACTACGAGTGGACCACGATGTACGACGAGTTTGCCAAGACCGCCGAGGAAGAGGGCTTTGCCGAGATTGCCGCAAAGTTCCGTGGTGTCGCCGCCGTCGAGAAGGCCCACGAGGAGCGCTACAACAAGCTCGTCGAGCGCATTGAGTCGGGCGAGGTGTTTGAGCGCGAGGGCGTAAAGGTGTGGAAGTGCCTGAACTGCGGACATCTGCACGTTGGTGCCGAGGCGCCTGAGGTGTGCCCGGTGTGCAACCACCCCAAGGCGTACTTTGAGGAGCAGGTGGTGAACTACTAGCGCTTGGCGCTGGCTGCTGCGGAGCGCAGGGCGGGAGGCCGGATCGCCTTCCCCTCCCCGCTCACGGCTCCGCAGGGTCGCGTTGAGGGAAGACGATCCGGCCTCCCGCCCCACGCTCCGGCTTCGGGTCGTTGCGTGCTCGCTACAGAAAAGCTGATATTAAAGGTTGTGTGCCGCCCCTTTTTGGGGCGGCACGTTTTTGTGGGGTCCCGGTCTCCACAATTTTCGTCAAGCTATTGGTTAGATTTTGGTCAGTTGGCGTAAGGGCGGAAGGCCAAAAGATTGTTGGCGAAAAAAGCTCAGAGAAAGTGCTGGTAGGGGAGTTGTTGAGCTTTTCGACAGCTTTTGAGCAAAAGAAACTTTGTGGTTATTGCCGGCGATTGCGTTGTCGCGGTCATGGCGGTGCGGGATGCTGGTCGTAAGCGTCGAATGCTCCGATTTTGGAGGCCAGCATGGATCTGTTTCTTGAGACTCCGCAGCAACAAGCTGAGCGCATGCTGCGTCAGCAGCAACGACTCATAGAGATACAAATGCAAGGGGCGGCAGTCCAGCCCTTTGCGCAAAATGTCGTGTCCGCTGCTGTACCTGCAGCTGTGCCCGGGTGCGAATCGGCACCAGAGGCCTATTCCGTACAGCAAGATTCATATGCGCAGGAGCTCGCGTTCGACAAGCGTCGTGCGCGTCGTCGCCGCGTGGGCCAGCGCCTGCGCACCTTGGCGATGATCGTGCTCGTCCCGTTGGGGCTTGCGGCCATCTTTCTGGCGTCGTATGCCCTCACGTGCATCCTCAACGGTGCATCGCCCAACGAGGTGCTCCAACATCTAGCGGCTCTCGGCCAGCGCCTAGGCGATGTCGTAACAACCATTCGCGCCGGCTGGGAGAGTTAGCGTTTGTCACATTAGGACTTCTAGGGTGTAGGGATTATCGCCATGAGTAGAATCCTCGCATCCTGTGGGTCCTGTCATGCGACTGAATAGTATTATTAAAGATGAATAATAATAAGGGATACAGGCAATACAAAAAGGAGGTGCTCGGTTGAATCTGACCTTTGAGGGATTCTTAAAAGGCTATTGCCGAGAGCTATCCGGACAGCAGTCGCTGAGTTTTAGAAAATTGGTTGAGCAGGCGACGACGGATGCGCCGCGCGTGGCGGAGCCTCTGTTTTTGCTCGCTTTGGCGCAAGGAAAAGCCGAATACGTTCTGGGTTTATCCGAGGGCTCGTGGATGGAACGGGATTATCGAGACGTTTTATCCTTGTACGGTCAAGCGGGTAGCATGGCGTCTCTATGCGCCAAAAGTGAGCTCCCTAATTGTTATGCCAACGTTTGGCGTGCGTATAGAGCGGTGAAGGAAAAGCCGGCGGCCGATAGAAGGGTGAACGCCCTGATGAGAAAGAAAACGCTGGAAGCATTGGAGGAATCGGGTGTAACGCGCTATGGCCTCTGCCGTGCTCTGCGCCTGAATAAAGGAAACGTATACGCATACTTGGCCGGCGATGACTCAAAGGTGAGCAGGAAAACGGCGCGCCGCATTATGGAATATGCGGAGGAGAGGGGCGCCCAAGAAGGGGCCGGGCGCCCGGTGTGTGTGGCGGGGTAAGATTGATCGCGGTTTTGATTGGTGTTCGATTGGGTTTGTTGGGCGGAGTTTATGTCTGCAATTGATATTGCACTTATTGTGATTGCTTTGGTGGCGGTGGGGGTCGCTGCGGCTTGCGCCCTCCAGCTCAAGAGCCTGCGTGTCGAGTTGCGGGAGCGTGGCGACAGTAGCGCGGAGACGCTGGCGGCACTTGAACAGGCCAACAATGCACTCGACGCCCTTAATGTGGCGTTGGCAGAAACCCGCCGCACGGCAAACGCCATCGCGCAGCAGCAGACGACCGACGCCGCCGTAGAGCAGCAGCGCTACCTGACCATTGCGCGCGAGTTCTCGCAGGCTGGCGACCGTATGGACGACCTGCGCCGTGAGACGGCCCAACAGCTTGGCGCCAACCGCGAGGGCATAGAGCATCGCCTGGACAAGGTGCGCGAGACGGTCGATGCTCAGCTGGGCGCCATCCGCAAAGACAACAACGTGCAGCTCGATCAGATGCGCGCGACGGTGGACGAGAAGCTCTCTCGCACGCTCAACGACCGACTGTCGGCATCGTTTAAGCAGGTGAGCGACCAGCTCGAGGCCGTGTATAAGGGCCTGGGCGATATGCAATCTATCGCCACCGGCGTAGGCGACCTCAAGCGTGTGCTGGGCAATGTGAAGGCGCGCGGTATTTTGGGCGAGGTGCAGCTGGGTGCGATCCTGACGGACATCCTCACACCCGACCAGTATCTGGAAAACGTCGCCACCAAGCCCGGTGCCTCGGAGCGCGTTGAGTTTGCCGTCAAACTGCCGGTGGACGAGGGCGATCCCGTGCTGCTGCCGATTGACTCCAAGTTTCCGGGCGACGCGTACGAGCACTTGCTCGACGCGCAGGAGTCGGGCGATGCGGAGACCGTGGCGGCTGCGCGCAAGACGCTCGACACTATGGTCAAGCGCGAGGCCAAGGACATCTGCGAAAAGTACCTGAGTGTGCCGGCAACGACCAACTTTGGCATTATGTTCGTTCCATTTGAGGGACTGTACGCCGAGGTCGTCAGCCGCCCCGGGCTTATCGAGACCCTGGGCCGCGACTATCACGTCAACGTTGCCGGTCCCAGCACCATGGCGGCCATCCTCAACAGTCTGCAGATGAGCTATCAGACGTTTAAGTTGCAAAAACGTACCGACGACGTGCTGCGCGTGCTCTCCGCCGTCAAGGCCGAGCTGCCGCGCTATCAAAAGGCGCTGCGCCGCGCCCAGCAGCAGATCGAGACCGCGGGCAAAACGGTCGAGGGTATCATCACCACGCGCACCAACGTCATGGAGCGCAAGCTCAAGGACATCGACGCGCTGGAAGACGCCGGCCAAGCCGATGGGATCTTGGGACTCACGTCCGCGAGCCTTCTCGCGGACCAAGAAGACGAGGACTAATTGCAACAAGACGGTGGGGCACCGGCGCAAACGCGGGCGCCCCACCGCTTTTCGTATCGCACTTGTCTGAAGCGTGCTCCAATGTGCAACAATGGCGTTTCGCCCTATCAGACGCGAAAGGAAGCCCATGTCTCAGAGAAGCACCAGCCCGCTCAAACGCTCCACCGTTCGCCGCACGCTTCAGCGTTTTTGGGACGTCACGCGCACACAGCCGCTGATTGTCTTTCTCTCGGTGTTCTCGTCGGCGGGCTACATCTTTTTGCTCACGTTTGCCAACACCTACGTGATGGCCCTTATCGTTGACCGCGTTCAGGCCGGCCCCGTGGCGGGTGACCAGGTGTTTGAGGTCTTTGGCCCCTATATCCTGGCGCTCGTACTCGTTAACCTGGTGGGTCAGATCCTCTCCAAGCTGCAGGACTACACCGTCTACAAGCTCGAGATTGCGGGCAACTATCACCTGGCGCGTCTATGCTTCGACACGCTCTCCAACCAATCCATGACATTCCATGCCAGCCGCTTTGGCGGATCGCTTGTGAGCCAGACAAGCCGTTTTATGAGCGGCTACACGGGTCTGGTCGACGTGACGGTGTATTCGCTCATCCCCACCATCACCTCGGTCATCTGCACCGTGGCCGCACTCGCCCCGGTGGTGCCGACGTTTACCGTGATCCTGGTGTGCATCATGGTCGTCTACATTGCGTTTGTCTGGCTTATGTACAAGCGCATCATGCCGCTTTCGGCCGCGACGTCCGCCGCGCAAAACAAGCTCTCGGGCGTGCTGTCCGACGCGGTCACGAACATCCTGGCCGTCAAGACCTGCGGGCGCGAGGACTTTGAACGCGATCTGTTCGACGCCGCCGATCGTGCCGCGCGCGACGCCGAGACGGTCTCGATGCACGCCATGATGCAGCGCAACTTTACGACCTCGGGCCTTATCGTCATCACCATGGCCGTGGTGAGTGTGTTTGTGGCGGGCGGCAACGCGTGGTTTGGCATCTCGGCCGGCTCGCTCGTCATGATCTTTACCTACACCTATAACCTCACCATGCGTCTGAACTACGTGAGTTCCATGATGCAGCGCATCAACCGCGCTTTGGGCGATGCGGCCGAGATGACGCGCGTGCTGGACGAGCCGCGTCTGGTGGCAGACGACGAGAACGCTCCCGAGCTTAAAGTGACCGAAGGTGCGATTGATTTTGAGCACCTGAGCTTTGCATATCGTGACGCCGCGGCGGGCGAGAACGTGTTCGACGACCTGACGCTTCACGTGGCGGCGGGCCAGCGCGTGGGCCTGGTGGGTAAATCGGGCTCGGGCAAGTCGACGCTTACCAAGCTGTTGCTGCGCTTGGACGATGTGCAGGGCGGCCGCGTGCTCGTGGACGGCCAGAACGTCTCGCGCTGTACGCAGCAGAGCCTTCGCCGCCAGGTTGCCTACGTGCCGCAGGAGGCGCTGCTGTTTCACCGCTCCATTCGCGAAAACATTGCCTACGGTCGTCCCAACGCCACTGATGAGCAGATTCGTGAGGCGGCGCGCCTGGCCAATGCCCTGGAGTTTATCGACCGCTTGCCCCGTGGCTTTGACACCATGGTGGGCGAGCGTGGCGTTAAGCTCTCGGGCGGCCAGCGTCAGCGTGTGGCTATCGCCCGCGCCATCCTAACCGACGCGCCGATTCTGGTGCTCGATGAGGCGACCTCTGCCCTCGACAGCGAGTCCGAGGCGCTGGTGCAGGAGGCGCTCGAAAACCTGATGCGTGGACGTACCTCCATTGTGGTGGCGCACCGCCTGTCCACCGTGGCGGCGCTCGATCGCATTGTGGTGCTGGCGGATGGCGAGATCGTCGAGGACGGCACGCATGTGCAGCTCGTCGAGGCGGGCGGCGAGTACGCGAGCCTGTGGAGTCGTCAGACCGGCGCATTCTTGGAGGCGTAAGCGTCTCGGACGTGGGACAATTGTGCCTATCAGTTTATTGTGCCGTTGAGCCGAGGAGTCGTTATGCCACGCGAGACCAATGCCGCCAAGCGCGAGCGCGCCATCGAGGTGTGTGAGCGCCTCAACCGTCGCTATGGCCCGGTCGAGTGCTTTTTGGACCACGAGAATCCCTTCCGCCTGCTGATCGCGGTGCTGCTTTCGGCGCAAACGACCGATGCGCAGGTCAACAAGGTGACGCCGCGGCTGTTTGCCCAGTGGCCCACGCCCGAGGCCATGGCCGGGGCGAGCGTGGCTGACGTGGCGGACACCATCAGGTCACTCGGCTTCTACAAGAGCAAAGCCAAGCATGCCGTCGAGGCCGCGCAGATGATCGTCGCCGACTATGGCGGCGAGGTGCCGGCCGACATGAAGGAACTCGTGAAGCTGCCGGGCGTGGGACGCAAGACGGCGAACATCGTGCTCAACGTGGGGTATGGCATCGTGGAGGGCATTGCGGTGGACACGCACGTCAACCGCATTGCGCACCGCCTGATGCTGAGCCCCAAGACGCATGCCAAGGAGCCGCTCAAGACCGAGCAGGATCTGCTCAAGATTTTGCCGCGCGAGTATTGGGAGTCGGTCAACCACCAGTGGATCACCTTCGGTCGCGAGATCTGCGACGCCCGCAAACCCAAGTGTGACGAGTGTCCGCTGGCAGATTTGTGCCCCAGCGTGCGCGTAGCGGGGTAGGGCGGAACGCATCTTCGTCTGGCGTTTTTGTTGCGGGGCTGGGCGTACGCTTGAGCTGGAGTCCTCTCCATGCGTTACCATGACAGGCAACGAATTTGACGAACGACCCGCCGAGCTTGCCTCGGCGGGCTTTTGGCGTTGCAATGCCGGAGGAATAGCATGCTCATTCACCGTATAGCCGCGCAGCTCTACACTGCCGAGGCGCTGCAGACCGTCGAGGCCGGGCTCGATTCTGGCGAGGACGTGACGCTGGCCGTGTCGCAGTCGGGCCGCACGCTCATGGCGGCAGCCCAGTTTGCGCGCCGCCCGCGCCCCACGGTCTACATCGTGAGTGGCGAGGACGCGGCCGATCGCACCGCACGCAGCCTGGCCGCCTATGTGGGCCTGGCGCACGTGTGCCGTTTTCCCGAGCGCAAGGACTATCCGTGGCGCGAGCAGGCGCCCGACGATGCCGTGGTGGCGCAGCGCTGCGAGGCTCTGGGGCGCATCGTGCGCGGGGACAACTGCATCATGGTTGCCTCGGCCCGTGCGCTGTTGCGCTGCGTGCCGCCGGTCGAGAGTCGCTATTGGGAGTCCACCACTTTTGCGGTGGGCGAGGAGATTCCTTTTGACGAGGTGCCGCAGCGCCTGGTGGGCATGGGATACACCAATGCCGGCGCCGCCGACGCGCCCGGTCTGTTCCGCGTGCACGGCGACACCGTCGAGGTGTTCCCCGCACAGGAAAAGGCACCCGTGCGCATCGAGTTCTTTGGTGATGAGATCGACCGAATCCGCCGCATGGTGAGCTCCACGGGGCAGACCATCGGCAACGAGGACAGCATCGAAATCTTCCCCTGCCGCGAGCTGGCGCTCACCGACGAGGCCGTCCACAACATGCACGTGGCGCTCTACCGCGCCAGCCAGGACGACAGCAAGCTGGCGGCGCTGCTCGAGATGGTGGACGCGCGCATTGTCACGCCCGAGCTCGACCGCTTTTTGCCGGTTATGTACGGCCAGACCGTGAGCCCGCTGTCGCATGTGAGCGGCAAGGCACTCGTGGTGCTGTCCGAGCCGCGCTCGCTGTTCGATGACTGCCTGCGCGCTTACGAGGATATCGAGGCCCGTGCCGGCGAGGCGGGGGTCGACCGTCTGGACGGCCTATACGTGCGCGCCCAGCAGCTCGACTTTGGTTCCCAGCAGCGTCTGAACTACGTGAGCCTGATCCGTGCCGGCGGCGCGGTGACGGCCGAGCTCAAGATTGAGCAGCCTGCTATCGCAGGCTCGGACAACCGTTTTATGACGCGTATTCAGGAGGTCGTGGGCAAGCGCTATGCCTGCGTGTTTGCCATTCCCGACCGCGGCGCGCGCGAGTCGATGGAGCTTACCTTTGGCGATGAGGGTATTACCTTTGAGGAGTCGCTGACGGCCGCGCCCGAAAATGCCGGTGTCATTGGTGAGCGCGTGCGCGTGGCGGCGGCGGATTCTGCCGACCGTGCTGCCCGCCAGGATGCCCATGCTGCAATTCGCGAGCGCAAGGCCGATGCACTCAACGCCCGCTCGCTCGAGGCGGGTGCCGCCCAGGCTGCCGCCGGTGCCGCCGTGCCCACCATCTCGCGCGGGCGCGTGACCTTTGTCGATGCCGCTCTGCCGCAGGGCGTGGTGGTACCCGACGCCAATTTGGCAGTGTTCTCGATCGCCGACCTCAACGCCCGCATGGATGCCAACCGCGCGCGCAGCCGCCGCAAGGTTGACATTACGCAGATCACCTTCCCGTTTAAGCCGGGCGATTACGTGGTGCACGCCACCCACGGCATCGCGCTCTTTAGCGAGATCGCGCGCCAGGAAGTGGGCGGCAAGGAACGCGACTACTTTTTGCTGGAATATGCCGACGGCGACAAGCTCTACGTGCCGCTCGAGCAGGTCGACCGCATCACGCGCTATGTTGGCCCCGACGGCGACAAGCCGCGCCTGACCAGGCTCAATACCGCCGACTGGACGCGTGCCACCAACAAGGCACGCAAGAACGCCAAAAAGCTGGCGTTTGACCTGGTCGACCTGTATACGCGCCGCTCGTCGATTACCGGTATCGCCTGTCCGCCCGATACGCCCGAGCAGATCGAGATGGAGGAGAGCTTCCCCTACGACGAGACGCGCGACCAGCTGGAGGCCATTTCCGACATCAAGGCCGACATGGAGGCGCCCAAGCCCATGGACCGCCTGCTGTGCGGCGATGTGGGCTTTGGCAAGACCGAGGTCGCCCTGCGCGCGGCGTTTAAGTGCGTGGACTCCGGCCGCCAGGTCATGGTGCTCTGCCCCACGACCATTCTGGCCCAACAGCACTACGAGGCATTCTTTGAGCGCTTTTCCCCGTTTGGCCTGGAGGTCGAGGTGCTCAGCCGCTTCCGCACCCCGGCGCAGCAAAAGCGCGCGCTCAAGGCGTTTGCCGAGGGCACGATCGATGTGCTCATCGGCACGCACCGCTTGCTTTCTGCCGACGTGAACCCCAAGAACCTGGGCATGGTGATCATCGACGAAGAGCAGCGCTTTGGTGTGCAGCACAAGGAGCAGCTCAAGAACCTGCGTGAGCAGATTGACGTGCTCACGCTTTCGGCAACGCCGATTCCGCGAACCATGCAGATGGCCACGAGCGGCGTGCGCGACATGAGCCTGATCACCACGCCGCCGACCGGGCGCCGCCCCGTGATCGTGCACGTGGGGGAGTACGACCCCGATGTGGTGAGCGCGGCGATTCGCCTGGAGGTGGGTCGCGGCGGCCAGGTGTACTACGTGTCCAACCGCGTCAAGACCATCGACGACGCCGTGGCGCGCGTGCACGAGGCCGCGCCCGAGGCGCGCGTGGGCGTGGCGCACGGCAAGATGAGTCCGCGCGAGGTCGAGGACGTGATGATCGAGTTCGCGACCAAAAAGATCGACGTGCTCATCGCCACGACCATCGTGGAGAGCGGCATCGACAACGCGTGCGCCAACACGCTCATCATCGAGGACTCGCAGCGCCTGGGCCTGGCACAGCTCTACCAGCTCAAGGGCCGTGTGGGCCGTTCTGCCACACAGGCCTACGCATACTTTATGTTCCCGGGCGAGCTGCCGCTCACCGAGGAGGCAACGGCGCGCCTGACCGCACTGTCCGAGTTCCAGGACTTGGGCAGCGGCATGCGCATCGCCATGCGCGACCTGGAGATTCGTGGCGCCGGCTCGCTTATGGGCGCCGAGCAGCACGGCAATCTGTCGAGCGTGGGCTTTGACCTGTTTACACAGATGCTGGGCCAGGCCGTGGCCGAGGCGCGCGGCGACGACGACGCCGGCGTGGAGGCGGCGAGCGTGGGCATTAACCTGCCGGCCGATTACTTCTTGTCCGAGGAGTACCTGCCGGCGGTGGATCAGCGCGTGCTCGTGTACCGTAAGCTCGCAGCGGCCGAGGACTTGGAGAGCATCGATGAGGTGCAGGAAGAGACCGAGGCCGCGCATGGCGAGCTGCCGTTGGCAGGGCTCAACCTGTTCAACCGCGCGCGCATCCGTATTCGCGGCGAGCGCCTGGGGCTCGAGAGCGTCACGCTCAGCGGCGGTCGCATCACGTTTTTGGGCGTCGACGTGCCCAAGAAGGTGGCCTTTGAGCTTAAGACCCGCTATGGCGCGGTGAGCTTCCCCAAGAGCCGCAAGCTGTCGGTGCCCTACAAGGCGGGCGCCGGTGTGGGCAGCGGCCTGGGCCGCGGTCTCGACGCCAACGACGAGGCCGGTCCCGTGGCGGCCGCACTCATGCTGCTGCAGCAGCTGGGTGCTAGCGATGATGAATAACAGGTAGGTGGCGTGGCGGGACAAGGATTCTTTGCCCCGCCACGTTGCAGGTTGAAAACTTCGCCCGATGGAAAGGAAAGCATGTTCGGGTACATCTATAAGAAAGACGCCGCCGCTATCGCGGTCGTCCTGTGCCTTTGTCTGGGCGTGGGCAGCTTCTTCGATTACCAGATCTCGAGCGCGCTGTTCAACATCGCCAGCATGTACGGCCGCTTTATCGAGGCCGCCGGCGAGCTGCCGTTTGAGCTGACGGCGAGCGTCGCAGGCGTTATGCTCGTACGCGCGGTGCGTCCCGACTCCAGGGGGAGCAAATGGCTCGCCGTGCTGGGCGTTCTGGTCAACGTGGGCCTGGTCGGCTACGAGATCGTTTCGTCCCTGCGGGTTGGCGGCAAACTCATCGTGGTTCAGTTGGTGCTGACGTTTGTGCTGGTCATCGCGGCCAACCTCATCGCCTATCGCCTTACGCGCGACACCGCGCCCGACGATCTCACGCGCTGGGCGTTGATGGTGCTTGCCGTGTGGGTCGCTCAGGCCATTATCCTCAACGTGATCGTCAAGCCACTGTGGTCGCGCCCGCGCATGCGCGTGATCGAGGTGACGCAGGGGCTCGATTTTCAGCCGTGGTGGGTGATCGGCAACCCCGACAAGTGGACCTATATCGCCGCCGGCGTGATCAAGGACGGCTTTAAGTCGTTTGCGAGCGGACACACGGCACACGCGGCGATCGGCCTTATGCTCGCCGGGCTTCCCGCGGCGGCCTTTAAGGAAAAGCCGTCGCGCCGCCGCGCGGTCTTTTGGGTCGCCGCTGTGGTTGCGGCGTTCGTCGCCTTTGGTCGTATCGTGATCGGTGCGCACTTTTTGAGTGACGTGAGCTGCGGCTTTGCCCTGGTGCTGGCGCTTGAGTGCCTTGCCGCGCGCATTGCCTATCCGAGCGGCGTACAATAGCGGCACCTGAATCATCGGGCTCGTGCCCGGCTAGAGAGGATTACCATGCTCGCGTTTAACAACGACTATTCCCACGGCGCACATCCGGCAGTGCTGCAGGCGCTCGTCGACACTAATATGGAGCCGCAGCCCGGCTACGGCACCGATGCACACACCGAGCGTGCCAAGCGGCTCATCCGTGAGGCCTGTCAGGCTCCCGATGCCGACGTATTTTTCCTGGTGGGCGGCACACAGGCCAACGCGACGGTGATTGACATGCTGCTTGCGCCCTACGAGGGCGTCGTTGCAGCCGAGACCGGCCACGTTGCCTGCCACGAGGCGGGTGCCATCGAGTTTGGCGGCCACAAGGTGCTTACCATTCCCGGCTACGAGGGCAAGATGCATGCCGAGGATCTCGACAGCTATATCCAGGTGTTTTACGAAAACGAGAGCTACGAGCACACGGTGTTCCCAGGTGCCGTGTACGTGAGCCTATCGACCGAGTACGGCACGCTGTACTCCGCCGCCGAGCTTGCGGCGATTCATGCGGTGTGCCAGAAGCGCCAGATTCCGCTGTTTGTGGATGGCGCCCGTCTGGCCTATGCGCTGGCGGCCGATGAGTGCGACATTACCCTGCCCGAGCTGGCGCAGCTGTGCGACGTGTTCTACATTGGCGGCACCAAGTGCGGCGCGCTTTGCGGCGAGGCCGTGGTGTTTTGCGGCATGCACGCTCCGGCACACCCCATTCCGCGCATTAAGCAGCACGGAGCGCTGCTGGCCAAGGGCCGTCTGACGGGCGTTCAGTTTGAGGCGCTCTTTACCGACGGCCTGTATTTTGAGATTGGCCGCCAGGCGATTGAGACGGCGCAGGCGCTTCGTCGCGTGCTGCATGAGCGCGGCTACCAGTTCTTCTTGGAGACGCCCACCAACCAGCAGTTTGTGATTTTGCCCAACGAGGACATGGCCCGCATTCGCGAGCATGCTTCGATCGAGTACTGGGAAAAGTACGACGAGACCCACACCGTGGTGCGCTTTTGCACCAGCTGGGCCACGACACAGGAGGACATCGACGCGCTGGCGGCTGTCCTGTAGGTTGATGTAATGACGAGGGGCCGCCTTGCGCCTGGGTTTGGCGCAAGGCGGCCTTTGCTTTTGAGAGGGGCTGTATGGCCAAGATGTCCGAGCCGACGATTCGCCTGGCGACGCCCGATGATGCGCCGGCATTGCTTGCCATTTATGAGCCGTATGTGCTCAAGACGGCGATTACCTGCGAATACGAGGTGCCGAGCGTCGAGGAATTTGCCGGGCGCATTGCGCGTACACTCAAGCGCTATCCGTATTTGGTGATGGAGTTGGACGGGCGTCCGGTGGGTTATGCCTACGTGAGCCCGCTCAACAGCCGCGAGGCATACGACTGGTCGGTCGAGACGTCGATCTACCTGGCGCGCGATGTGCGCCATGGTGGGCTGGGCCGCAAACTGCACGATGCGCTCAAGCAATGCCTGGTCGCGATGGGTATCACCAACATGTGTGCGCTCATCGCCGTACCGCACGACAAAGACGACGAGTACCTGACGCACAACAGCCAGGACTTCCATGCCCATATGGGGTATCGCCTGGTGGGTGCCTTCGACCGCTGCGCCCAAAAGTTCGGCCGCTGGTACGACATGTGCTGGATGGAGCTGGTCCTAGCCGAGCGCGTTCCCAACCAACCCAAACCAACCTGGTTCCCCGACCTCCCCAAACCTGCCATTTAGGGACAGGTTTTTGGCTGTCTTGCGGTATCAAATTGCCGCAAGAAGCGCCGCGTTCGTACGCTTTTTTGACTCGAATCGTCCCGTCGAGACACCTTGCGAGCTAAGTGAGTAGACTTTTTGGCGCAAGGCGAGCACAAAGCGTATCTGCTTTAGTAAAACCGCAGGTCACGGAGGTGGCTGTTTTGGGTGTGCTTGGCAGGTCGCGAAAAGTCTACTCACTTAGGTTTACGGTGCTGGATATTCTGGGCAGGAACAGTTGAGCTTGGGCGGCGCGTGTTGCCAGGCGATGTTGGCATTTGCGCCATGCCGGCTTGAGATTTAATAAAAACCGCAGGTAAAACGTTTATTAGGTACATTTTGCCTCGTTTGGTGCGCTAGCCGATGGGCTCGGTGTATTTGGCGCGGTCGGTACGTTGGATGCGCTTGGAGACATGGAGCGGGCGACCGTCGGTGTCGCAGACGTAGTCGGTGATCAGGATCAGCGCCTGCCCGCGCTCGACGTTGAGCAAAAACGCCTCGTTTTGCGAGGCATAGCACACCTCAAAGGTCTTATGCCCCTGCGCCGGCGCACGATGGAACTCCTGGCGCAGCGTGGCGTAGAGCGAACCGTTGATATTGCGATCGATGAGCGACCCAAAGCTTGGCGGCAAATAGGTGGTCTCCAGGCACAGTGGCGCATCGTCCAGGTAACGCAGGCGGACAAGTTTGACAAGCTTGCTGCCCACGCTAGCGTCAAAGAACTTGGCCACGCTGCCCATTGCTTTGGCAAAGCCCGAGTCCACCGTGCGCGTGGTGGGCTTCATACCCTGGCCTTCGACCTGCTTGGTATAGCTCGAAAACACCAGGTTGTTCTCGTGGAGCGCCGGCGTGTCAGCCACAAAGGCGCCGCGTCCGCGCTCGGTGCGAACCAGGCCCTCGTCAACAAGCACCTTAAGCGCGTGACGCACAGTGCTGCGCGACAGGCCCGATTCGCCCATGAGCTCCATCTCGGACGGCAGCTTGTCTCCGCACGCGTAGATGCCGGCGGCGATGCGGTCACGCAGCGTACCCGCCAGACGCTCGTATTGGGCCAAGTTCTTTTTCGACGAAGTGCTCATGCGAACAACCTGTATCTAACCTGTATGCTTACTGAACCAAGCATGTATCCAACATGACAACAAAACCGCTGATAATGGATTGCCGAAAACTTTACCAGCAAAATATCTAAGACAAATATAGCATACAACTAGTCGACATAACCAAAACATGTATGTAACTTGTATGCCATCGAGAGCATCAAACGAGAAGAAAGGCTGATGCACGATGACTACTCAGGAACAGGTTAAGGACGTCGTCTCCCAGGTTTTGGCTGACAAGGCAGACAAGGGCGGCATCAAGCGCGTCGTGTGGATTGGCGCCGGTGGATCCAACGGCGGCAACTATCCTGCCCAGTACTTTATGGAGCACGAGGCCACGCAGGTCGTGAGCTCCAGCTACACCAGCAACGAGTTCGTGCACGCCACACCTGCCTACGTCAACGAGAACACCCTGGCCGTCGTCGTGTCCATGCGCGGCACCAAGGAGACCATCGTCGCCGCCCAGGTCGCCAAGAACCACGGCGCCAGCACCATCGCCATCTATGTTGACGAGTCCGCCCTCACCGAGGTCTGCGACTACAAGATTCAGTACGACAGCCTGGCCGTCGACGAGTCCTGCATGGGCCGCACCAACTCCGCCGTCGTGACCATGATCGCCATGGAGCTCACGCAGCAGACCGAGGGCTATGCCGAGTACGAGACCGCTATGGCCGCCTTCGACTTGGTCGACCCCATCTATCGCAAGGCTGTCGAGTACACCCGTCCGCTCGCTGCCAAGTGGGCCGAGCAGAACGCCGACAAGCCCTGCATCAACGTTATGGCTCAGGGCCCGCTCTTTGGTGCCGCCTACGTCTTTAGCATCTGCAACGTGCAGGAGATGCTGCAGATCGACTCCTGCACCATCAACACCTGCGACTTCTTCCACGGTCCCTTCGAGATCCTGGACAAGCGTACCTCGCTGTTCCAGCTCATCAGCGTCGGCCGCAGCCGCTGCAACGACGAGCGCGGCATTCGCTTTGTCAACCAGTACGGTGGTGAGCGCGTCTACCAGCTCGACGCCAAGGAGCTCGGCCTCAACGACATCAAGGACAGCGTGAGCGAGTACTTCAACCACCTGATCTTTGCCCCGATCCTCAACAACGTCTACATGCGTGCGCTCTCCGCCGTCACCCACAAGGACTACATGACGCGCCGTTACATGTGGAAGCTGGATTACTAAGGGATAGAGCGGCCTAACAGCCCAATACCCCTCATGAGTTGCGGTGGAATAGTTCCTGTTTGGGAGTGTGAAGCCTCTGTTTGAGAACTATTTCACCGCAACTGCTAGAGCGGCACTTGGGGACGTTCCCTTTCTGCCGGCAGTTAGGGATGTTCCTTTTGTGCCGGCAGTTGGGGACACTCCTTGTGTCGAGAGATTTCCCGTTCGCCGATTTGTGCCTTGAAAAATGTATATAACGACTATAACGTAGCATGAAACATATTGGAAATAATACTGAGGAGGCTGCGTTGAAGAGGAGCAATCTGGGCTATGTGCTGGTGCTGATCGCCGCGCTTATGTGGGGCAGCATCGGAATCTTTGTAAACGGCATCTCGGCCATGGGCGTTTCGTCCCAGAGCATGGCTGCCTTTCGCTTGTTGGTCGGAGCGCTTATCTTGGCGCCGGTCCTGATGTTTATGGGCTGCCGTCCGGGTGAGGGGTCTACCGTGGTTCAGGGTCCCATGGCGCTGTTCAAGGCAAGTCCTAAAGAGCTCGTCCCCTGCGCACTTGTCGGTATCGTCGGTTTGGCCGTCGCCAACACCTGCTATTACGAGTGCATGGGCGAGGTGGGTATGTCCACGGCCTCGGTGCTGCTCTATACCTCACCGGTGTTTGGCGTCATGCTCGGCCGCGTACTTTATCGCGAGGGCGTGACCCCCAACAAGCTCGTCGCCATTGTCTTTAACATCGTTGGCTGCGTGCTTGCGGTGACCAATGGCGACCTTTCCGGTTTTCATTTTTCGGTTTGGGGCGTCACGTCAGGCGTGATTGCAGGCCTTTGTGGTGCGTCGCTCGCGGTGTTTAGCCGGATAGCAACCAAGACGGTCCACCCGCTGGCTGTCACGTTTTGGGGCTTTGTCTTTGGCGGTGCGGTTATGGCAGCTATCGCGGCTCCGTGGCCGGATGTCGCCGCGGCAATGTCGCCACAGCTGCTGCTGCTGTTCCTTGGCTTTGGACTCATCCCCACAGCCGTGGCTTACATCTTATATATGCAGGGTCTGTCCATGGGGCTCGAGACGTCGAAAGTTCCCGTCGTAATGTCATTCGAGACAGTCGTCACCGTACTGCTGGGCATTGGTGTCTACGCCGAGCCCGCCGGCGCGATCAAAGTTCTGGGCATCGTTTTGGTGCTCGCGTCCATCGTGATTATGAACACCGACTTTTCCAAGCTGCGCAACAGTGTGTTTGTCGGCCATGTCGTTGAGAGCATGACCTTTAAGCCCAACGCGTGGTGGACGGAGAAATCGCAGGACATGGATCTCTTCCGCGAGCGCACGGGCATTGCGCTGGAGCCCACCGTGCAGGAAAGCCCCTGGTACTTCGTGCGATAGGGGATTGGCGGTGTGTTTGAGCAGGTAGCGCCCGGCGTTTGATCGGGCGGCGCCTAGCCAGCGCCGACCTACCCAAGACCATCGTTTCGATTGCGTTAAACCCGCCAACGGTCGTTTTTCACCCGCGAACGGTTTATATACTAATTATCAATATAAGCAACGTATAAGACGTTATAATGACCATAACGAAAAGGAGGAGGCAAGATGAATCAGATCATTCTCGCATCTCATGGCGGCCTGGCCGCAGGCGCCAAAGACACGCTCGAGATGGTTCTCGGCGACGTGTCGAACGTCCACGTCGTGTCGCTTGCTCGTGACGACAAGGAGCCCATCACCAATAAGGTTGAGGCTATGATCGCCACGTTCAACGCGGACGACACCGTGTATGTGCTAACCGATATGCTCGGTAGCTCGGTCAACAACAACATGGTCGAGCTTTCCAAGAACGGCACGAAGTTCACGGTTGTCAGCGGTTTCAATATCCCGCTGGCGCTCACGCTCGCTATGAGCCCCGTCCCCGTCAAGGGTGCCGAGCTCGCGGCCCTCATCAACGAGGCCCGCACCGGTCTGACCAACCCCAACGCACCGGTCGAGGTCGCCGCGGCTCCCGCCAAGAAGGCCAAGGCGTCCCGTCACAGCTCCGGTCCCGCCAAGATCGTCCTCGCACGTCTTGACTACCGTCTGCTGCACGGCCAGGTCGTCTTTACCTGGACCACCAAGGTTCAGGCCGAGCGCATCATCGTCGTCGACAACGCTGCCGCCAACGATGACATCAAGAAGGGCGCTCTTAAGCTGGCCAAGCCCCAGGGCGTGCGCCTGAACGTCTTCACCGTTGAGCGTGCCCTTGCCAAGATGGACAAGCTCAACACCCTCGGCGAGCGCGTCATGTTCGTCTTTGGCAACACTGCCGAGATGCTGCAGTTCTGCCAGGGCTACAAGCTCGACGCCATCAACCTGGGCGCCACCGCCAACCACGACGGTGCCGAGCAGGTCGGCGGCAAGGACAGCTCCGTCTTCTTCGACGCCACCCAGAAGGCCGACGTCAACCAGCTGCTCGACATGGGCATTAAGCTCTACGTCCAGCAGACCCCTACGTATCAGAGCGTCGACATCGACGCCAAGCTGTAATCAACCAGGCGTTTGCCTGACTGAAAGGAGAAGGGTATGAATACGTTCATCAGTGCGGTGCTCGTCGGCCTCGTCGGCGTGTTCTGCATGTGGGACTCCCGCCTGCTCGGTCGTCTTAACTTCGAGCAGCCCCTCGTTGGCGCTACGCTCGTCGGTTTGCTGCTGGGCGATGTGCCCACCGGCCTTGCCGTCGGTGCCGCCGTCGAGCTCGTGTCCATGGGCCTGGTGCAGGTCGGCGCTGCCGTTCCGCCCGATATGGTCCTGGGCGGCATCGTGGCCGCTGCCTTTGCGTGCCTGACCGATGCTTCCGCCGAGACCGCCATGACGATCGCCATCCCGGTCGCCGTCCTGGGCCAGCTCCTCGGCATCGTGTTCCGTTCCATCATCGCCGCCCTCACCCATGTGGCAGATAGCGCGATCGATAACGGAAAGTTCAAGACCGCCTACCGCATGCACATCTGCGCCGGCTCCGGTCTGTACGCCGTCATGTACTTCCTGCCGATCTTCCTGGCCGTCTTTGTTGGCACCGACCTGGTTCAGGCCATCGTCAACATGGTTCCCGAGTGGCTGTCCACTGGTCTTAACGTTTCGACCAAGATCATGACCGCCTACGGCTTGGCCCTGCTGCTCACCATGATGATCAAGAAGGGTATGACTCCGTTCCTGTTCATCGGTTTCCTGCTCGCCGCTTACCTCAACCTGTCCGTCATCGCGGTCGCTTTGATCGGTGTGTGCCTGGCTGTCGTCTTCATGGGCTTCAAGTTCAACGGTTCCCATGCAGCCGCCGGTGTCGATTCCGACTACGATCCGCTCGAAGACGACGAAGACTAAGGAGGAACACACTATGGCAACCGCAACCAAGGACGTGTCCCTGAACAAGAAGGTCAGCCAGTTCTTCTGGCGCTCCTGGGCCATCCAGGCCTCTTGGAACTACGAGCGTCAGATGAACATGGGCTTCCTCTACGGCATGGTTCCCACGCTCGATCGCCTCTATCCGGATGAGTCCGATCCCAAGCGGCTCGCTGCTAAGAAAGAGGCTTACCACCGTCACATGGCGTTCTACAACTGCACCCCGCAGACGAGCGCTTTTGTCCTAGGCCTCGCCGCCTCCATGGAGGAGGAGTACGCCAAGGATCCCGAGAACTTCGATCCCGATTCGATCAACGCGGTCAAGACCTCCCTCATGGGTCCGCTTTCCGGTATTGGTGACTCCTTCTTCCAGGGCACCATCCGCGTCATCGCCTTTGGTCTGGGCGTCCAGCTGGCTCAGCAGGGCTCCATCATGGGCCCGATCCTGGCCATGCTCATCTCCATCGTGCCTTCCGTGCTGATCACGTGGTTTGCCGCCAAGATCGGCTACCAGGGTGGCCACGAGTACCTGAGCAAGCTCCAGGGCGGCGACCTCATGGAGAAGCTCATGTATGTCTGCGGCATCGTGGGCCTTATGTCCGTGGGCGGCATGATCGCTACACTGATCGGCGCCACCACCCCGCTGCAGTTCGCTGAGGGTACCGTCGTTATCCAGGACATCCTGGACGGCATGATGCCCCAGATGATCTCCCTCGGCCTCACCGGCCTTATGTACTGGCTCATAAAGAAGAACGTCAACACCGGTTGGCTTCTCGTGATCGCCATTGTGGGCGGCATCGCCCTCTCCGCGGCCGGCATCCTGGCCTAGTCGCGACCCAATGCTTCCCCCGGGGGCCTGCCTGGCATCCCATACCCCAGGCAGGCTTCCATCCCTAACATGTGACAAGGGGACAGTTCCTTTGTCACATCCTCAACGGGCCGGCGACTCGGTCCTAACCACGGTAACCCTGCGAGCGTCCGGCAATGTGGCGCCGCAACAAATCGAAAGGAATGTGTCAGATGTACGAGATCGACCTTAACCTCCCTAAGCAGATCGTCGCTGACGTCCTGTCCAACCACGAGATTCACAGCGTCGCTTTCGTCGGCTGCGGTGCTTCCATGTCCGACCTTTACCCCGCCAAGTACTTCCTGGCCAACAACACGGACAAGCTGAACGTTCAGATCTTCACCGCTAACGAGTTCAACTACGACACGCCTTCCTGGGTCAACGAGCACACCTTCGTGATCACCTGCTCCCTCGGTGGCTCCACGCCCGAGACCGTCGAGGCCAACAAGACCGCCAAGAAGCACAACTGCCCGGTCGTCTCCCTCACCAACAAGGCTGGCTCCGCTCTGACCGTCGACGCCGACCACGTCATCGTCCACGGCTTCCACGCCAACTACGCTGCCAAGTGCGAGAAGCCCGGCTATGCCATCGCTCTTGCTCTCGAGATCCTTCAGCAGACCGAGGGCTATGACCACTACGAGGACATGATCACCGGCCTCACCAACGTTTTCGATCTCTGCGAGAACGCCGCTCAGCACTGCAAGAAGCTCGCCAAGAAGTTCGCCGAGGACTTCAAGGACGACAAGATGATCTACTTCATGGCCTCCGGTGCCTCCGAGAAGATGGCTTATTCTCACGCCGCCTTCCTGTTCACCGAGATGCAGTGGATCGACGCCGCCGCCTACAACACCGGCGAGTACTTCCACGGCCCGTTCGAGGTTTCCACCGAGGGTAAGCCCTACGTCTTCTTCATGTCCGATGGTGCTACCCGTCCGATGGACGCTCGCGCCCTCACCTTCCTTGAGCGCATGGGCGCCAAGGTCGCTCTGATCGACTCCAAGGACTACGGCCTGGCTGACGCCGTGCCCGCGAGCGTCGTCACCTACTTCAACCCGCTGCTGCACCTCGCCGTTATGCGCGAGTACGGTAACCAGATCGCCGAGGCCCGTCAGCACCCGCTGACCATGCGTCGCTACATGTGGAAGCTTTCCTACTAATCACAAGTAAGTAGACCTTACGGGTTGATTGAGAGGGGATGGGGTTTGCGCCCCGTCCCCTTTTTGCTTTGGGGGCGTGTCTGTCGCGTCGCAAAACACCAGATAAAACCTACCAAAATAAACCTGTCCCTTTTTGGCAGGTGGGAGGAGATGCGTATGATCAAGGCAGTGCTGTTTGATATGGACGGCGTGCTGGTCGATACCGAGTGGTTCTACAACCGTCGCCGCGTGGCGTTTATGGAGGAAAAGGGGTTCCACTTTGACGAGATCCCCGATCTTTCGGGGTCTAACGAGCCTGCCATCTGGAAGTCGCTGGTGCCCGACGATGTTGAGCTGCGCGAGCGCTTGCGCGTTGAGTACAAGCAGGTCTACAGCCCGGTTCACCCTGTTCCGTATGCCGAGCTGCTCAACGAGCAGACGGAGCCGGTGATGCGCGAGCTGCACGAGCGCGGCGTCAAGTGTGCCATCGCGAGCTCGTCCTATCGCGAGCTCATTGACGAGCTGGTGGAGATTGCCGGTATCACCGACGTGCTGGACTACACCATCAGCGGTCACGAGTGCAGTGCATTTAAGCCCGACCCCGAGATCTACCTGCGTGCCATGGAGGCGCTGGGTGTGGAGCCTACCGAGTGCCTGGTTATCGAGGACTCGCCTTTGGGCATCGAGGCCGGCAAGCGCTCCGGCGCGCGCGTCCTGGCACTGCGTCCGCACGAGGGCGTTAACCTGGACCAAACGGGAGCCGACGCCGTCATCGACAACCTCGCCGACATTCTGACCGCTTTGTAGCGTCAATTCGCCGCAAGAAGTGCGGATTCACACGTCTCTTGCGGTGGATTGGCTCATTTTGGCTTCGATTTAGATCCGTTTGGCTTCGACTCGGACTAAGTGAGTAGACTTTTTGGCACATGCCGAGCACAAAGCGTATCTGCCTTAGTAAAACCGCAGGTCGGAGAGGTGGCTGTTTTGAGTGCGCTTGGTAGATCGCGAAAAGTCTACTCACTTAGAATTTGGCTCTTTGGTTGGGGAGCTGCTGGCTCGTTTTGGTTGTCGAGAGAGGGTGAATTGAAGCGCCCTCTCGCGCTCCATGCTACAATCGCCGGCATGCCCCACAATTACATCTGCCTTCGAAAGGAGCCTACGTGGCGAACGCCATCGATCAGCTCACGGACCGCGTGCTCGTGCTCGGCCGTCTCACCATCGTCCGCCGCGCCATTACTGCCGTGGCGGTCACCATCTCCGCCGTTCTCCAGACATTTCTGATTCAGGCGTTCATTCGCCCCGCCGATCTGCTTCCGAGCGGCCTCACCGGCGTCGCGGTCCTGCTCGATCGCGTCACCTCGCTGGGCGGCGTTCACATCGACATCTCGCTCGGCATGCTCGCGCTCAACATCCCCGTGGCGCTCCTGTGCTGGAGCGGCATTAGCAAGCGCTTCGTCATCTTCTCGATGATGCAGGTCATGCTCTCGTCGCTGTTCCTCAACGTCTTTCACTTCGCGCCGTTTTTGGGCGACAAGATCATGCTCATCATTTTTGGTGGCGTGGTCTCGGGTCTGGGCGCTGCCATCGCGCTTAAGTCCGGCGCATCCACCGGCGGCACCGACTTTATCGCGCTGTGGGTTTCCAACCACACGGGCAAGACCATCTGGGGCGTTATCTTTGGTTTCAACTGCTTTATCCTGGCGATCTTTGGCTTTATGTTTGGCTGGGACAACGCGGCGTACTCCATCGTGTTCCAGTTTATTTCGACCAAGACCATCGACAGCTTCTATCGTCGCTACGATCGCGTGACGCTGCAGATCACGACGCGCAAGGCCGACGAGGTCATGACCGCCTATGTTGACCATTTTCAGCATGGCATTAGCTGTGCCGAGGTCATTGGCGGATACAGCCGCGAGAAGATGTACCTGCTGCATGCCGTTGTCTCGACCTACGAGAGCCAGGACATTATCAAGCTGGTGTGCGACATTGATCCCGGCGCCGTGATCAATGTGTTCCATACGCTCAACTTTGTGGGCGGCTGGTGGGGCGGTCATGTCGACGAGCCCATGCCCACGGCCGTGCCCGATCCCGACAAGCCCGCGCGCATGGCCAGCAGGCAGGCGCGCCTCATCGATCAGGACAGCCTGCAACAGGACGACGGCAGGTAAGGATTTGCTGTATGCGGTGTATCGTTTTATCATTATGAGGTAACATGAAACTAGACGTTATATACGTATTAGTTATTTCAATATTTCGATAAGAGTGATTAGATATGCCTGCACCCAAAAATGCACCGCTTTACCAGCAGATTTACGACGAGATCAAGGATGCGATCGAGAAAGGTGTTTATGCACCCAAGGAGCGTATTCCGTCCGAGCTCGAGCTAGCCGAGCAGTACGAGGTGAGCCGAATTACGGTGCGTCGCGCCGTCGAGGAGCTGTGCTCCGATGGCTACCTGGTTAAGCAGCAGGGCCGTGGCACCTTTGTTTCCACGCCGCACATCAATCGCCAATTTCACGCCTCGACGCTGCAGACGTTTACCGCGCTGTGTGCCGGCAACGGCATGAAGGCCGGTGCGCACGTAATCGATCGCCAGATTGTGCCGGCGCGCCAAAACGAGATGGAGTTCTTTGGCCTGCAGAAGGATGCGCTGCTGCTGCACATCAAGCGCGTGCGTACTGCCGACGGCGAGCCCATCTTTGAAGAGAACATCTTTGTGCCGTTTGACGCCTACCGTGAGCTGTTGACGGCCGATCTTGAGGACAAGTCGATTTTTGCCGAGGTCGAGCGTGTTGGCGGAACGCCGATTGTCTCGGTTGGTTACCGTACGGTCGAAGCCGTTCGCGCCAACGCCGAGCAGGCGGCTGAGCTGGGCATTGCTCCGCACGATCCGCTGCTCAACCTGCGCGCCGGCTTTATCGGACCCAATGGCGAGCCGGTCCTGATGGGTAAGCAGTACTACGTGGGATCGCGCTACGTTATGGTCATGTAGCTCTAGTTGCGCGGTTTTCCAAACCGCGCAACGGGCCGACGCTGCGCCCTTGGTTCCGCCGTTCTAGCGAACGGCGGACCGGTCGACGCTGCAAACGCCCCTAAGCGGCAATCTGACGTTCAATCGTCGGTCGCGTACCGAAGTACGCTTCCCTCCTCTTTCACGTCACCTTGCTCGCTTAGGGGCGTTTTCGCTGACTTATGCTCAACCTGAGACGTTTCCACGCCTGTCAAGAGCTTAGCCGTTGGGGACGTTCTTAAACGACTAGTCATTCAAGAACGTCCCCAATGACTACCCGCAGAATGAGCGTGGCTGACAGCCGTACGGCAGCGGTCCGCGTGGCGGCGTATAATCGGCGGCAGATGACTTGGACGTTAGGAAACCATGACCGATAGCATGCAGCAGATGGCGCTCGACACGCTCGGCGCCTATTTTGGCTACACCTCGTTTCGCCCGGGGCAGGACCGCATGGTCGATGCGATCCTTGCCGGCCGCGACGCGCTGGGCGTTATGCCCACGGGCGCCGGCAAGTCCATTTGCTACCAGGTGCCTGCGCTCATGCTGCCCGGCATCACCTTTGTGGTGAGTCCGCTGCTGTCGCTTATGGAGGACCAGACCCGCGCACTGCTTGCGGCGGGCGCGCGCCCCAGCTATCTCAACTCCAGCCTTACGCCGGCTCAGCAAAATACCGTGCGCAAGCGGGCGCGCGAGGGTCGCTACCAGCTTATGTATGTGGCACCTGAGCGCCTGCTCGAGCCGCGTTTTCTGGCCTTTGCGCAGGAAGCTGCGGCCGAAGGCGGCATCGGCGTTCCGCTCGTGGCCATTGACGAGGCCCACTGCGTGAGCCAATGGGGTCAGGATTTCCGCCCCGCCTACCTGCAGATTCGCGAGTTTATCGATTCCCTGCCGCAGCGCCCCATCGTGGCGGCCTTTACCGCTACAGCGACTGAGCGCGTGCGTGCGGACATTCAGCAGATGCTCGGCCTGCAAAACCCGGCGACGGTGGTGACGGGCTTCGATCGCAAGAACCTCTACTTTGGCTGCGAGGAGATGGGCGACAAGGCTAAGACCGCGTGGGTGCGCGACTATGTGATCGCGCATTCGAGCGAGAGCGGCATCGTGTATTGCTCGACTCGCAAGACGGTTGATGCGCTGGCAGGAGAGCTTGCTGAGGCGTTGGGTCCCAGCGGCATTCGCGTTGGCCGCTACCATGCCGGCATGGGTAATGACGCCCGCCGCCAAAGCCAGCGCGCCTTTATCGACGACGATATTCAGGTGATGGTTGCCACCAACGCCTTTGGCATGGGCATCGACAAGCCCAACGTGCGCTACGTCATCCATAACAACGTGCCCGAGAGCATCGAGGCCTACTACCAGGAGGCGGGCCGCGCCGGCCGCGATGGCGATCCGGCCAGCTGCCACCTGCTGTGGAACGGCAACGATTTTCGCATGCGCCGCTTTTTGATCGACCGCGGCGATGCGGCCGACGAGACGCTCGACGACGAGCAGCGCGCGTGGGCGCTCCAGAACCGATATCGCCTGCTCAGTCAGATGGAAGGCTATTGCAACACCACCGGCTGCCTACGCGAATACATGCTGCGCTACTTTGGCGACGAGGCCGCGGCCGAGCATACGGCCGTGGGCGGCGCCGCCGCGGATGAGGCCGAGGGCTGTGGCAACTGCAGCAACTGCCTCACGCAGTTCGAGGTCGAGGACGTCACCGGTATGGCTCGCGCCGCCGTGCGCTATGTGGCCACGCGCCCCATGCGCTTTGGCAAGTCGCTCATCGCCGATGTGCTTCACGGCGGCAACACCGAGCGCATTCGCCAGATGCATCTGGACGAGGACCGCGGCTATGGTGGGCTGTCGAGCGAATCGGTCGGCCGCATCAAGGACATCATCGGCCAGCTGTGCGGCCGCGGTTATTTGGCCACCTCGCAGGGGCAGTACCCGGTCGTGGGCCTGGGTCCGCGTGCCGGCGAGGTCGAGGACGAGGCGTTTGCCTTTACCGTTAAGCGTCGCGCGTCCAAGCGCAAGGCCTCGGCCCGTGCTCGCCGTGCGGTGGATCTGCTGCGCGAGGAGGCCGAGCTGGATCAGCGCCCGCGCGTGGGCGACGATGCCGAGCTGTTCGAGCGCCTGCGTACCCTGCGCAAGGAGATCTCGACCGAGCTCGAGATGGCGCCGTACATGGTCTTTTCCGACAAGGCCCTGCGCGGCCTGTGCCGCCTGCGCCCGCAAACGCGCGACGAGCTGATTCAGGTCAACGGCATCGGCGAGAAAAAGGCCGATGCCTTTGGCGAGCAGTTTATGGCGGCGATTGAAGAGTTTGAGTCCGAGCATGCGCGGGATGGAGCGTAACGATGGCAACCGACGATAAAACCGACCGCGCTGGCGTATCCGCCGTACCGCTGTACCAGCAGGTCATGGACGACCTGAAGGGCGAGATCGCGCGCGGCGTGTATGCGGCCGGCTCGCGCATTCCTTCCGAGATGGAGCTCGCGAAGTCTTACGGCGTGGGACGCATCACCGTGCGTCGCGCCATCGAGGAGCTGTCGCGCGCGGGATATCTCAACCGACAGCAGGGGAGGGGCACCTTTGTGTGCGCTCCCAAGCTCAAGCGCAAGATTGTCCAGAAAGGTGACGTCCAGAGCTTTACTGAGGGTTGTGCCGCCAACGACATGGTGGCCGGAGCGCGTCTGGTGTCGCGTACGGTGGTCGCGGCGACGCGCGAGGATGCGGCGTTCTTTGGCGTGGAGCCCGGCTGCGAGCTCATCGTGGTCGAGCGCGTGCGCACGGCGGATGGCGTGCCCGTCATGCTCGAGAACAACGCCTTTGTGCTGGCCGACCATCCCTACCTGCAGACGCTTGCCGATAAGGACCTCACCGATAACTCGATCTTTGCGCTCGTTGCCGAGCATTCGGGCCGCGCGCCGCTCAAGTCCGACCCCTGTACCGTGGAGATTGCGCTTGCCGATGCTCAGGCGGCCCCGCTGTTGGAGGTGCCGGCCGGCGAGCCACTCTTCTATATGGAGGCGTACTTTACCGATGAGGACGAGCGGCCCCTGCTGCTCGGGCGCCAAAAGATCGTGGGCTCGCGCTACGTGTTCGACATCTAACGTCCATAGATAGAACAACATAGAACAAATTTGCTGAAATGACTTCACCTGCGACAGCTCGCATGCTATAAATAGGACAACATAGAACGACAGCAGGTACGAGCTGCCGTCGTTCAAAAACCGCCACACAAGGAGGGACATCACCGTGAACGCACACGATCTGATTCAGGAAATTATCGAGCGCAAGGGCAAGATTGAGAACGTCTTTTGGATCGCCTGCGGCGGTTCGATGATCGACCTGATGCCGGCCAATGAGCTGCTCAAGCGCGAGGCAACCACGTTTACCTCGACGGTCTACACGGCACGCGAGTTTTGCCTGATGGCTCCCAAGAGTCTTGGCGAGAAGTCACTCGTCATCGCCTGCAGCCACAGCGGCAACACGCAGGAGGTCGTCGACGGTTGCGAGATGGCGCTGGCAGCTGGCGCCGAGGTCGTGGCCATGACCGACTGCGAGGGCTCCAAGATCGATAACGGCAAGTGGACCACCTGGGTCTATCCGTGGGGCGAAGGCGTGCCGCAGGCCGAGGTACCGCAGGGTATCGGCGCTCTGATCGCCGCCGAGCTGCTCGACCAGCAGGAGGGCTACGAGGCGCTCGCCGACATGTACGAAGGCCTTAAGCAGATGGACGCGCTGCTGCCCGCCGCCCGCGAGAAGGTCAACGCCGAGCTGGGCGTCCGTTTTGCCGAGCTCTGCCAGCAGCACGAGTTCTTCTACATCCTGGGCTCCGGCCCCAACTTTAGCCAGACCTACGCCATGGCCATCTGCTCGCTCATGGAGATGCAGTGGCAGCACTGCTGCTACATCCACTCCGGCGAGTACTTCCACGGCCCGTTCGAAGCCACCGAGCCCGGCGTGTTCTACTTTGTACAGCTCGGATCGGGCGAGTGCCGCCCCATGGAGGAGCGCGCGCTGGCGTTCCTCAACACGCACACCGATACGGTCATGGTGCTCGACGCACTCGAGTACGGCGTGGGCGACGTGCCTGCCAGCGTGCGTTCGTACCTGGAGCCGATCTTCTTCTACAACATGAGCTGCGAGCTGCGCGCCGCCCGCGGCAAGGTGTTCGACCACAGCCCCGAGGTTCGTCGCTACATGGGCATCGAGCAGTACTAGGTAACGGGAAAACCATTCACCTTCGATTCGCAAGGGCACTGCGTGAGTCAAAAAAGTGGGCCGCGCCGGGGATTTCCGGCGCGGCCCACTTAGTATCGCGCTTAGATTCGCAAGGTTGCGGCAGCCAGCGGCCTACTTTGCGTCGTAGGCCTCGGTGTCCCACCAGTCGAGCTGGGCGATGTTGTCGCGGATGTGCTGGCAGCTCTTGTGAAAGCCCTCGAGCTCGTACTCGGACAGGTCGAGCGTGTAGACCTCCTCGACGCCCTCGGCACCGATCACGCACGGCAGGGAGGTAAAGATGCCCTCCTCGCCATACTGGCCGGTCATGAGCGTGGAAGCGGAAAGCACGGCGTGCTCGTTGTGCAGCACGGCGGCGCAGACGCGCGCGGCGGAGTTGGCGACGGCGTATTCGGTGCACTGCTTGCCCTGGTAGGTCACATAGCCGCCCTTACGCGCGAGCTCCTCGACCTCCATGTGGTCAAAGGCGTACTTGTCGGGGTTCTCGGCCTGAAGCTCGTTGAGGTTTTTGCCGGCGATGGTTGCGGCCTTAAAGGCGGCAAGCTGGCTAAAGCCGTGCTCGCCGATCATGTAGGCGTCGATGGACTTGGGGCTCACGCCGACCTTCTTGGAGATCTCGGTGCGCAGGCGGGCGGAGTCCAGGCCGCAGCCCGAGCCGATGATCTTCTTGGGATCGTAGCCGGTCAGGTGCCACAGCTCGGTGCACACGACGTCGCAGGGGTTGGAGATGCTCACGAAGATGCCGTCAAAGCCGGCGTCGACGATGCGCTTGGCAAAGGTGCGGGCGGCGTCGGTGGTAAAGAACAGCTCGCCGTCGCGGTTGCCGGCGGCCAGCGCGACCTTGCCGGCGGCGTTGACGATGACGTCGCAGCAGGCCAGCTCCTCGTAGTGGTCGTAGCAGTTGACGATCTTGGTGTTGTACGGGACAAACGAGAGGGAGTCGCGCAGGTCCTGGACCTCGGACGTCACCTTGGCCTCGTTGATATCGCACAGGTACAGCTCATCGGCAATGCCCTGCATGAACAGGCTGTTGGCGACATGTGCTCCTACGTGGCCCTGGCCGACCACACCGATCTTACGCGTCTGGTACATATATGTATCCTTTCGGCCGAGTTTTTCGCGTCGAACCATTGTAGCGTCCTGTTGCCACTTTGCTAGGCTAAAGCGCCACAGATTTTTGGGACATGCCGTAATCTCTACTTTTGGAGTGATTTGGGCCGCTGACGGCATCGCTGGGCGATGTGCTCGCGCGGATGGGGCCGGTCGTTGTACCATAGCTGCAACTGACTCATAAGGAGCATCCATGCCCATTCGCATCCCCGACGCCCTCCCTGCCGCCGCGCAGCTCGAGAGCGAGAACATCTTTGTCATGACCGAGTACCGCGCGCTGCACCAGGACATCCGTCCGCTGCGCGTGCTCATCCTCAACCTCATGCCCACCAAGATCGCCACCGAGACGCAGATCATGCGCAAGCTCTCCAACACGCCGCTGCAGGTGGAGGTGGACCTGCTGCGCACCAAAACGCACGAGGCCACGCACGTGAGCGCCGGCCACCTGGAGACGTTCTACCGCACGTTCGACGACATCCGCGACATCCACTACGACGGCCTGATTATCACGGGCGCGCCCGTGGAGCAGATGCCGTTCGAGGAGGTCGACTACTGGCCCGAGCTCTGCCAGATCATGGATTGGTCCACCACGCACGTGCACTCCACGCTGCACATTTGTTGGGGCGCGCAGGCGGGGCTCTACCATCATTACGGTATCCAGAAGTACGACCTGCCGGCAAAGGCGAGCGGCGTATTTGAGCATTATCTGGTGAAGCCGCAAAGCCCGCTGGTCCGCGGCTTTGACGACCGCTTCTATGCCGTGCATTCGCGCAACACCGATGTGCGCCGCGAGGACGTGGAGGCCGAGCCGCAGCTTGAAGTCGTGGCCGTGTCCGACGAGGTAGGCCTGTATATCGTCAAGTCGACCGACAGCCGCCGCTTCTTTGTCTTTGGCCATCCCGAGTACGATACCGACACGCTGCGTCTGGAGTACGAGCGCGACGTGAAGCGCGGGCTCAACCCTCAGGTGCCGGCGCATTACTTCCCGGGCGACGATCCCGCTGCCGAGCCGCGCAACGTCTGGCGCAGCCAGGCTCAGCTGCTCTACACCAACTGGCTCAACTACTACGTCTACCAAACCACGCCCTACGACCTGGCCCGCGCCGGCGAAGAGCACTAGGCCGCTGTCGTGGCTGTGGCTGCGGCGGTTACCGTGGCCGCTACGCGACGAGCGTGGATAATCGGACGCATGTTGAATGAGCGTGGATAATCTCCCACTTTTGGTCGAGGAACAGGCCCAAAGTGGGAGATTTTCCACGCTCGATTTTTCTGCGGCTGTCGTAGGCGGCAGCACCACGCGTCGAGTGTTTACGGACAGCATCGCAAACTAGGTAGTTTCGAGCCACAGCATATTTTCTTTTAAGGAAATCGACGGCTTTTGAGGCATAAAGATGTGGAGACAGGGACCTCTCGACAACCGTTCTACCTGCAGATATAAGCCATTAACCTAAAGCGTTCAAAACCGTCAAGCATTTGGTCAGCTTTTGGTTGGCATTTGGTCAGACTTCGCATGAAACCGCCTGGTACGTTGGCGCCGTTCCAAGAGTTGGGAGGCGACGTGGCAAACATGACGGCGAATCAAAGACTTGCAGGTCACATTAAGGCATGCGAACAGCAGATGAGCTGCGTGTACGCGCGAACTGCGGCGGAGGCAAAGCAGATTGAGCGACGGGTGGCGGCGGGAAGTCTAGAGGCGGTCATGCCAGGGCTGTATGCGCGTCCGGAATATTGGTCCGAACTCAAGTTTCGACAGCGTTATCTGCATCGGGTGCGGGCCCTTGCGCAAAAGCATCCCGACTGGACGTTTTGCTCCTATACGGCGGCTGTTATCTATGGCCTTTCGGTTTCGCATGCCGATTTGACGCACATCCATATCGCCGTGGCACCGGCACAATCAACGACGCCGGGCTCTCAGGTCGTTCGCCATCGTTATGTTCGTCAAACACGGGCCACCCAGATGGACATTGCCGTGACCGATATCGATCAAACGATTACGGATTGCCTGGTCGATGCATCGTTTGTCGAGGGACTGATCATTGCGGACTCGGCGCTTCATGAGCAGCTGTTGTCGAAGGAGCATCTCGTTGAGGCAGTCAACAAGCTTGGCTTAAATCGTCGCGGTGTTGTGACGGCGCGCAGGGTTGCACGGTATGCCGATGGCCTGTCGGAAAGCGGTGGCGAGTCCAAGGCGCGCGCCCTGATGATCGAGCGCGGCTGGCAGACGCCGGAGCTGCAAATTGAGCTGTTCGACCCGGTTGAGCCGGGACGGCCGTATCGCGTCGACTACTTGTGGCGCGTGGAAGATCGGCTGATCATCGGGGAATTTGACGGATTCGTTAAAAGCGAGAAGGCAGCGGAGGAGGGCAAGCTCGCAAAGGCGCAGTTTGATGAGCGCCAGCGCGAGTCGAGGCTTTCGCTGCTTGATAACTGCAGGATCGTGCGCTTGTGCTGGGATGATCTGAGGGATCCGGCAAAGCTCGATCGCAAGCTCAAAGTTGCCGGCGTGCCGCGTGCATGTTGAGGCGGTTGCGGGGCGTTAAGCTGCACGAGCGTGGATAATCGGACACACGAGCGCGGAAATCTGGACGCGCGTTGATTGAGCGTGGATTTTCAGACATACGAGCGTGGATTATCGGACGTTTGAATAATGAGCGTGGATAATCTCCCGTTTTTTGCCCCCGAACAGTCCCAAAGTGGGAGTTTTTCCACGCTTATCTTGCGGGTGCGATACAACGACATTTAGGCGCTGACGATGTTGGGCAGCGGCGGGTCGTGGACGTCGGTGGGGACGTGGTCGATGCGCTGTTCGTCAAAGGCGATGCCGACGATTTGACATGCGGGCGAGAGCATGGACAGGTAACGGTCGTAGCAGCCGCCGCCGTAGCCCAGGCGCGCGCCGGTTTGGTCGAAGGCCACGAGCGGCACAACAATCATGTCGAGTGCTTCGGCAGGCACGATGGGGAAGCGGTTGCTGCCGATGTCCGCGGCAGCGAAGGCTCGCGTGGGATGAGTGATAAACGGAGCCGCGGACGCATCGTCGGCGGCAACTGCCCGCATGCACATACGCTGGCCACAAGCTGCGGCTTCGGCTGCCGAGAGCATGCACGGATAGGCTGCGCGCCAGCCGCGCGCGGCGGCCGCAGCGGCAAACGCGGCAGGGTCTGCCTCGGAACCCATCGCGGCATAGACGGCAACGGTGCGCGGCGCCGCGGCATCCAAGCGGCCCAGCAGCTCAACCAGCCGTGCACAGATATCAGCAGACTTCGCTGCCCGCAAGTCCAAATCAAGAGCATCGCGCCGAGCAATCACCGCCCGCCGCAACTCAGCCTTATCCATCCATCACTCCTCTAGCAAGCCTGCCAAAAAGGGACAGGTTTATTTGGCAGGTTTTATCTGGGCAAACACCCAAACCACCACACAAATCATCGCAAGGGGGGCAGTTCATGGAGACCTTCGTAGTGGTTTTGACGAAGAGCGGGTGTTCGCGGCGGTTTGTCTCGATCTGTAACAGTAACTCGGCAAAATTGGACTTAGATGTTACAGATTGAGACAAAGGGCCGGCGTCATCCGGAAACGTCTCGATTTGTAACATCTGGAGCCGATATTGCCGTCTAGATGTTGCAGATTGAGACAAACCGCCGCGGTGGGCTGCGCCGCCCCACTCAAGCCGCAGAAAAAGGTAGATTTTCAGGCATGCTCCAAAAATCTACCTTTGTGCGTTAGCCCATCAGGTCGACTACGTTGAAGTTGGCGTTGCTCTTGGCGATGACGTCGCGGCCACCAAAGACGCAGGTCGGCGACTCGGCTGCGATGCGCGTTACGTCGGCGCCGAGCGAGCGCAGCTCAGCGGGTGTGGTCGCGAGCATTTGGGCGCGACGCTCCTCGCGTGCATGCGGGTCGAGCCCGGCAAGGTAGGTCGTATTGCGGCGCTTGGTGAGCGCGTAGGGCTTCGCCGGCGCGTCCATGCCACTCACGCAGCTCACGATAAAGCCCTCAAAGGCGGCCTCGTCGGGCTCAAAGCTGCCGAGCCATTCGCCTGCGCGCGCCACGCGCTCAATCGAGGGGTCGATTGCCGGGTCGCGGTAGGTGTAGAACGCCGTCTGACGCTCGCCGGCCGCGCGGAATCCACAGCCGTACGCGCCGCCTTTTACGCGGATTTCGTTCCACAGGTAGTCGTAGGAGAGCGCGTTGGCGGCAACCGCCCAGGCGCCTGTCACGTCAATGCCTAGGCGACGCGGATCGCACGCACGCGCGGCAAAGCAGATGTCGCTGGGGATCACGAAAGCCTCGTGGCGGTCGCACGGTGCCGGCACCGCGAGCGCGTCGCGGCCGGCACCATCGCCCGCACCCAGCCCCAGATCGCCCGCGGCATCCCAGTACGCGTCAAAGTCCTCGTCGCTGCCGGTAAAGCTCGCCATGCAGCCATCGGCCACAAAGATGCGGCCTGCCAGCTCGGCAAGCTTGGCGCGCAGGTCGTCCAGGCGCTCGCCAAAGTGCTCGAGCAGATCGCGCAGGAACAGGTAGAAATCCACGCCCGAAAGCTGCTCGCGCACCACGGCCGAAGGCGAGCTGTAGCTCATCGCGCGACCCAGCGCCGCCGAGTGGCCGTTGTTGATAAAGCCCTGCTCAAGCCCAATGCGAATCTGCGTAAGCACGTCTCGCATGCGGTCGGCGTCGGCGTCCGCCAGCAGTGTGCTCGACCACACCTCGCGCGGCAGGCCCGCCAGCGCATCGATCTTCTCGGACAGGGCGCCGGCGCTCACCAGCAGGTAGGGATGCACGCCGTCCACGTCGGGCTGAGTCATGACCTCGGTCGTAAAGCTCAAAAAGCCCAGCTTGCCGGCGAGCAAGTTATCGAGCTCCTCGGCCGAGTGCTCGCCCGTGGGCAGTTGTTTGAGCAGGCGGCAGAGCAGCGTTACATAGGGCAGGTCCTCAAACGCGACGCAGCTCAGGTCGAAATACTGCATGGCGTAGGCCAGGCGGTTAGTGGGGATGCCGTGGCGCAGACAGGGGATGGGCGCAGTCGTGTCCACGACCAGCGGCGGCTCGGGGCGCGCCTCGCCAATGTCGGACACGCGCAGGCGCGGCAGCGTGGCCTTGTCCTCGGGCGTGTCCTCGGCCTCCTGCGCGGCACGCAGCGCGGCCGTGCGCTCGACCACATCGGCCAGCTCGGCATCGGTCATGGCATCGCGCTTGGCTGCCAGCTCGGCTGCCTCGGCGCCCTCCGAACCCTCGGCGGCGTCCACCGGCACCAGCTCAACGAGCGCCATGTGGTCGTTCTGCAGCACCAGCTCGCGCAGCAGGTCCTCAAAATAGCTGCCGTCCAGCTCGCCACGCAGCTCCTCGTACACCGGGCCGTACTTGAGCGCCAGCGTCGCGGCGTCGTCATCGTAGAGCCAGGTGCTCAGCGCGTCGCACGCAATGGCCACGCCGTCGGCGATGCCGTAGTCGCGCTGGCGCAGGTCGTACTCGTTGCTGCTGATGATGGCTTCCAGGCGCTCGCGCGGAACGCCGTGTTCGCACAGGTCGCGGCAGGCGTCCTGGAACACGCGACGCAGCTCGCGCGCCACGCCGGGCTGTGCGTTTTGCAGCATGATGAGCTCGTAGGGCTGCAGGCTCTCGGCCGCGGTGCAGCTCACCACGTTGCCGCCCAGGCCGGCGGCCAGAATGGCCTTCTTAACCGGCGCCTCGTTGGAGCCCAACAGCGCCTCAAACAGGATATCCGCCGCGATCGTGCGCTTGCGGTCGAGCGCGGATCCCAGCACAAGGCCCAGGCCCACCAGGGCGTTCTCGGGCGTGGTTGCCATCTCGACGCGCTTATACTCGCAGGTCACGGGCGCCTGCACGTCCAGCGGATTGGGTGCCAGCGTGGACGGGTCCTCGCCGGCGGCGACGGCTGCGTCCATGCGGCGGCTCGCGGCGCTCGGCTGCGACAGATAGCGCTCGTCCAAAAAGGCCAGTGCGCGGTCCACGTCCAGGTCGCCGTAGAGCGTGATGTAGGAGTTGGAAGGATTGTAGTGGCGAGCGTGCGTGTCCAGGAACTGCCCGTAGGTGAGCGCGGGAATCGCGCGCGGGTCGCCGCCGCTCTCGTGCGCATAGGCGGTATCGGGATAGAGCGCGGCGTTGACGGCGTCGTCCAGCACGCTCATGGGGTCGGACAGCGCGCCCTTCATCTCGTTGAACACCACGCCGTTATAGCGCAGCGTGCCCTCGTGCAGGCTCGCGGCGCTGCCATCGCCCTCGCCCTCGGCGCCCTCCGGCAGGTCCAACTCGTAGTGCCAGCCCTCCTGCTCAAAAATGGTGGGTTTGGTATAGATGGCCGGGTTGAACACCGCGTCCAGGTACACGTCCATCAGGTTGTACAGATCTTGCTCGTTGGTGGTGGCAACGGGGTAGATGGTCTTGTCGGGGTAGGTCATGGCGTTGAGGAACGTCTGCATGGAGCTCTTGATCAGGTCGACAAACGGCTCCTTGACGGGAAACTTAGCCGATCCGCACAGCACCGAGTGCTCAAGAATATGGAACACGCCGGTGGAGTCGGCCGGCGGCGTCTTAAAGCCAATGGCAAAGGCTTTGTTTTCGTCGTCGCACGCCAGGTACAGCAGGCGAGCGCCCGAGGCGGTGTGGCGCAGCACGTAGGCGTCCGAGTCGAGCTCGGGCACGGTCTCGCAACGCTCGACGGCAAAGCCGTGGCAGGTGGTGCCGGGTGCCAGCAGCGCGGCGGCTGCGGCGCGCGGGTCGGTTGAGGTGGTGGGCATATGCAGTCTCCTTTGACGCCCCAGCGGGGGCGAATCGAGTCGAATCCCCGAGAGTATACCCATATGGGGCCTTCGACCAATCTGCCGGATGAGCGTGGATTTTCTGGCACACGAGCGTGGAAATTCGGACGTCTGCCGCACGAGCGTGGATTTTCGGACGAAATCGGCCGCCAAAAGCCCAAAAACCGTCCAAATATCCACGCTCGCGCGTCAAGTACGTATCTCTCACCTCACATTCATCTCTACGACGAGGGATGAATGTGAGACAGGTATAAGATAAAAATCAATCGGCTTATCGGATGCATATACCGCCATCAGATTGAAGCTGTATGCGGAAATGGATGGACTCTACACCGCTTACGCAAAATAACCCCTCGTTTGCTAAAACATTATAGGAAATGGCGTGGAGTGCTAAAAAGTTCTAATACAATATAAGTCATTTATCTATAGGCTGCTGATTCCTTGTAAAGGTATGGTTGATATGGTTGAGGCAAATAGCGTTATCCCCCTGTACAAACAGATTGTTCGTGCGCTTTCTGATTCAATCGCCAACGGCACGTACCGCCCGGGAGATAAGCTTCCGACCGAGGCGGAGCTTATCGAGCAATTTGGCGTGAGCCGAATAACGGTTCGCTCCGCAATTAAAGAAATGGAAGATGCTGGGCTTGTTGAGAGGGCCCGCGGCAAGGGCACGTTCGTTTCGTCGGACACGCAGATGTATGCCGCGGACGACCGTGAGAACTTTACCCATTCGTGCCAGCTTGCGGGCAAACAGGCGTCTACCAGGGTTCTCGAAATGGGCTGGGACTTCCCAAGTCTGCGAGACGCGAAGTTCCTGGGCGTAGACGATACCCAAAAGGTATTGCGTAGCCGTCGTCTGCGCCTTGTGGATGGCAAGCCCACGATGCTGGAAACCAATAGCTATTCCGCTGCGCTTTCTTTTTTGGAGCATGAGTCCCTCGATGATTCGCTGATGGCGGTACTCGATCGCCAGGGGATCAAGATGGGTCCCAACACGCGTACGCTCGAGGTCTGCTATGCGAGCGAGCTCGAGGCGGCATACCTTAACGTGGAGCTGGACTCTTCGCTGCTTCTGTTTGTCGATAGACGTTATGCCCCAAGTGGCGAGCCGCTTTTCATCTCCCGTCAGGTGTACTGCACCGAGCGACTGAAGTTCTATTTGTAAATTAGCGATAGATTGGTCGATTTACCGACCAATTGTTACCGTTCGCGGATTTGGAAAATAGACACACCACGTAGGGTAGATTGCTAATATACTTTGTTATGACAATATAGTACGTCCTATTGGTATTGGAGAACTATGAATAAGATATTGCTAGCGAGTCATGGTTATCTCGCCCAAGGCATGAAAAGCTCTCTGGAGATTCTGATGGGCACCAACGACCGAATCGAGTGCCTGTGCGCCTATGTCGATGACGATTCAAGGGACGTCGCGGCGTTGATTGATGCATGGATGGAGACGAGGGACCCTGCCGACTCTTGGTTTGTCGTGACTGACATCTTTGGCGGCTCTGTAAACAACGAATTCATTCAGAGGCAGACCGACGGATCGTTTACGTTAATCGCTGGAATGAACTTGCCGCTGCTGGTGGAAATGGTTACACAGATGGACTCCCTGGATGCGGACAAGGCCAAAGCCGCGGTCGAGGGATCGCGTTCGTTTATTCAGCTTTGCGAGGCGGCGGACATGCTTGCCGGCGCCGAGGAAGAAGAGTTCTAGTTAGTTCTGGTTCGAGCCCTAGCTAGGGGCCACACCTGTCATTCCCTTTATCACGTGCGGAGATGATAACGATGATTAAGCTTACGAGAGTTGATTACCGACTGATTCACGGCCAAGTTGCCATGTCCTGGACTCACGCTTTGGATGTAGATTGCATCTTGCTTGCCAGCGATGCTGTGGCAAAAGACGACATGAGGAAGGCGGCCTTGAGGCTCGCCCGCCCCAACGGCGTTAAACTCGTCATCAAGGATGTTGACGCTGCTATCGAGGCGCTCAACAGCGGCGTTACCGACAAGTATTCGCTGTTTATCATCACTGAGACGATTGAAGATGTCTATCGTCTCGCTAAGGGTTGCAAAGACATCAAAGAGATCAATCTGGGCGGAACCCGAAAGACCCCTGAGACCACGCTTCATCCGACCCCTGCGATCTTTGCGACCGAGAAAGATGCCGAGCATATCCAAGAGCTCCTGGGCGATGGCGTGGCCATCGAAATCCGTCAGGTCCCCAATGACGCTAAGGTGTTTGCCAAGGACGTTTTCTAGCCGGAAACACGTTGATGCTCGGCATTTATTGAACCAATGCTCTATGCCTATGCCCGTCGATCATTTGATCGGCGGGCTTTTTATTACAGGCTTTAGCCTGTGCGGGGCGCGCAGCGCGCCGCA
>NZ_QSQO01000023.1:0-41301 GCF_003436775.1 Collinsella sp. TF11-5AC | reverse complement strand
GGCATGCCCCGCCTCTTACACCACATCTCTGTGCGCTACCGCCGAGCGTGCATCGAAATAGGCGTTTTGGGCTGTTTGAGGGGTTAGCCATATACCACGTGGTCAAAAAATGCCAAATATGAGTACTGTTGCCAAGATAGTCACATATATTTTAGGTCAAATAGGCTCTCTAACGATATTTATTATCGATAGAGAGCTTATTTTATTGGACCTATGAGGAATTACATCATCTAATTTTTGAACAAATGTAGACTTTCGACACCCATACGTAGCAAAATTGCTGTTACTAAATTGGTGACAGTACTCATATTTGGCATTTTTTGACCACAGGGGTTGCCAGCGCCGCGGTTTCGCCCTTTCTGCGCCGAAGCGATACACTGTTATCGTTTGATTTCTTCGCTCAAGGAGGATGCGCATGCCGTGCACAACGATTTTGGTTGGTAAGAACGCGAGCTACGACGGGTCGACGTTGGTTGCTCGCAACGAGGACTCGTCCAACGGGGTGTTTGAGCCCAAGCGCATGCGCGTGGTGCATCCCGACGAGCAGCCGCGCGTCTACACGAGCGTCCTGAGTCACCTGACCGTTGAGCTGCCCGATAACCCCATGCGCTACACGAGCGTCCCCGATGTTGTCCCGGGCCACGGCATCTGGGCCGAGGCCGGTTTCAACGAGCTCAATGTGGGCATGTCCGCAACCGAGACGCTCACCACCAACGAGCGCGTTCGCGGCGCCGACCCGCTCGTCGACTACGTGCCCGCCAAGGGCAAGGAGGGCGAGGACGGCTATGTTCCGGCGCAGCCCGGCGGTCTGGGCGAGGAGGACATGGTGACCCTGGTGCTGCCATATGCCAAATCCGCCCGCGACGGCGTACGCATTCTGGGCGACCTGCTCGAGCGCTATGGTACCTACGAGAACAACGGCATCGCCTTTAGCGATGTGGACGAGATCTGGTGGCTCGAGACCATCGGCGGCCACCACTGGATCGCCAAGCGCGTGCCCGATGACGCCTATGTGACCATGCCCAACCAGCTGGGTATCGATAGCTTTGACCTGGATGACGCCGAGGGCGCCCAGGCCGATCACATGTGCTCCGCCGACCTGCGCGCTTGGATGGCCGAGTGGCATCTGGACTTGACGCTGGGCGTTGAGGGCGACGGTCCGGCCGCGGTCTTTAACCCGCGCGAGGCCTTTGGCTCGCACAGTGACAGCGACCACGTTTACAACACGCCGCGCGCCTGGTACATGCAGCGCTGCCTTAACCCCAGCGATGTGTGGGACGGTCCCGAAGCCGACTACACGCCCGAGAGCGACGATATCCCCTGGAGCCGCGTGCCCGAGCGCAAGGTGACCATCGAGGACATCAAGTACGTGCTTTCGAGCCACTACCAGGGCACGGAGTACGACTGCTACGGCAGCAAGGGCACGCCCGCTACGCGTGGCGCCTATCGCCCCATCGGCATCAACCGTAACAGCCAGCTCGCCGTGCTGCAGCTGCGCCCCTATGCGCAGCCGGCCTACCGCGCCGTGCAGTGGATGGCCTTTGGCTCCAACTCGTTTAACGCGCTGGTTCCGCTGTACGCCAACGTCGAGACCATGCCCGAGTATTATGCCGACACGCAGGCTCGCGTGACGTCCGAAAACTTCTACTGGGCCAACCGCCTGATCGGCGCGCTGGCCGACGTCCGCTTCCATGAGTGTGGCCGCGCTGTGGAGGACTATCAGGAGAAGGTCGGTGGCATGGGCCACAAGCAGATCCATGACGTCGATGCTGCCGTAGCCGCTCTGCCCGAGGCCGAGGTACCTGCCGAGCTTGCACGCGCCAACGAGGCCTTTGCCGAGCGTGTTCGCGTGGAAACCGATGCTCTACTGGGCAAGGTGCTCTACACCACGAGCTGCGCCATGAAGAACTCTTTCGCGATGAACGACAACGTGAGGTAGGGATTTCCCGGCGATCGAATAGCGCTAAAACGCTTTGTCGCTTTCACTCGATCTTGGGTACAAGAACGCCAATGCAGTTGTTTATGATTGGAGACAACCATGGTTATGAAACTCGATCAGCTTGTTAACGGCGCCATCAACGTTGGCTTTGGCGCTGCCGCCGTTGCCGTCGAAGGCGGCAAGAAGGTCCTCGACGACCTTAATACCAAGGGCGAACAGGTCCGCAAGGACACCGCCACCCCCGATATCGCCCGCAGTGTGTCCGACATGTTTGAGCAGGCCGGTGGCACCATCTCCGATCTGACCGAGCGCTTGGGCATGCAGGGCGAGACCGCGGCCCAGCGCGTGCTCGACGAGCTCATCCTTGCCCGCGTCCGCGTTATGACCGCCCCCGAGCGCACGGCCTTCCTGGCCCATGTGCGCGACATCGTCGATTCAGTCGAGGACAACGTGACCTCGGTGCCCGTCGAGTCCGTTGAGCCCGACGATGCGAAGGATACCGAAGAGGCCGAGTAGCAGCGCAGATGGCAGATTCCACCACCGATTACAACAATCTAGATCCTCTGGGCGACGAGGCGGCGGTTGTCGATGAGGTCGATGCCGCCGTCTCGGGCGCTCGCAAGAAGCCGCGTGCTGTCGATATGGTGCCCGAGGAGCCCGACGCGATGGCGCCGGACGAGGAATACCAGCTCACGCCGGCGGGTCGTCGCGAACGCATCGGGCAGATTGTTCGTCTGGTCAAAAAGTACCGCGTGTGGGATAACCTCACGCCGGTTCGTTTGCGCCGCCTGCTCGAGGAACTCGGCCCCATGTTCGTCAAGATGGGGCAGATTCTGGCCAACCGGTCCGAGATTCTGCCGCAACGCTTTTGCGACGAGCTGCGTCGTCTGCGCTCCGACGTGGAGCCTGTGCCGTACGAGGTCGTACTCAGTTGTCTGGAAGAAGAATACGGCCTGCGCCTGGGGGAGATGTTCGATGCGATCGACCCCAATCCGCTCGGTAGCGCGTCGCTCGCGCAAGTGCACCGCGCTCGTCTGGTGACGGGCGAGGACGTGGCCGTCAAGGTGCAGCGCCCCGGTGCGCAGCAGGTTATGGCGCAGGACATCGATATCATCCGCTCGGTGGTGCGTATCGTTTCCAAGTTCGTCAACACCGATCAATTCGTTGACCTGCACGGTGTAGTCGAGGAGTTGTGGACCTCATTTCGCGAGGAGACCAACTTTTTGGCCGAGGCCAAAAACCTCAACGACTTCTACGAGTTCCATAAGAGCGTTCATGGCGTGACGTGTCCTAAATCCTATCTGGACCTGTGCACCGAGCACGTGGTGGTTATGGACTACGTCGACGGCATTTCGATCGCCGATCCTGAACGCTTGGTGGCCGAGGGCTATGACTTGGAAAAGATCGGTGCCGCGATTGTCGAGGACTACTCGACGCAGGTGCTCGACGACGGCTTTTTCCATGCCGACCCGCATGCGGGAAACATTATTCTCAAGGACGGCATCGTTTACTTTATCGACTTGGGCATGGTCGGACGCATGTCGAGTCACGATCGCGGTATCGTCAAGGACATGATTTTCGCCGTGGCCGAGGGTGACGTGCCCAAGCTCAAGGATTCGCTCATGCGCTTTGCCGTGACGCGTGGCGATTCGGCCGAGCTCGATCATTCGGCCTTTTTGTCCGATTTGGACTTTATCGTTGCCGACTTTGCCGGACTCGACCTTAAAGACCTGGATATCGGCGAGTTTTTGACCTCGCTGCTCAATCTGGCGCGCAAAAATGACGTTGAGCTGCCGAGCGTGGTGACGATGTTCGCGCGCGGCATGGTGACGCTCGAGGGTTTGCTGACCGAGTATATGCCCAACGTCAACATGATCCAGATCATCCAAACCCACATTAAAAACGAGAAAAGCACCTATGCGCGCGTGCGTGATATGGGACGCGATCTGGCCGCGAGCAGCTATCGCGCGGCAAAAGGCTCGCTCGAGGCGGCCGAGTATTTGGGCTTGGCTTCGCGTATGCTCACGCGCGGCCAGCTTAAGGTGAACACGCAGATCATGAGCAGCGATAAGGCGCTGCGACAGCTGGGCGGAATTATCGACCGCATGTCGATGGCTATCGTGATCGCCGGTCTGTTTATCGGTTCGTCGGTGGTGTACTACGCGCGCATCGAGCCGGTTGTCCTCGGCATTCCAGTCATCGGCTTCTTTGGCTACGTGAGCGCGCTGGTGCTGGCGCTTATGCTGGGTCGCAATATCTGGCTCAACAGCCACGGCGGCAAGCACTAGAGGCTGCGGCCGTCACCGCATTCTCCTATCGCAAACAATAGCTTTTACCTTGGGCTTCGCCTGCGTGCGAGGCCCTTTTGCGTGATACCATACTGACGGTAATAATCGATGGCCTAGATGGTGGTGCGGAGACGCACGAATGCGCGGTTTTCCTGCGCGTTTGGGAGAATCGGGGTGCAAGTCCCCGGCTGTACCAGTAACCGTAATTCCTCTTGGCTCGGGATGTTCGCGTCGCAGATCGGACGGCGCCCCTGAGCCGTTAAGGTTAAGTCGGATCGCCTCCCATCTTGCATGCGGCTGCGGCGTATGCTGCCGGTGTGCATGGGGCTCTGGAGGGAAGAGAGATCCCGATGGGGGAACTCGAGCGCAACATGCGCGATGACGTGGGGCAGCCTCAAGGCAACGCTCCAAGTACAGACAATGGGGGACAAATGGATATGTTTGAGGACGAGCGCGAGTGCGCCTCGTTGCATCGCCGTGGCGCGATTGCACGCGGTGTAGCCAAGCGCGGCCCGGTGGCATTCCTGGCCTTCGCGATGGCCTTTGGCACCACGCCGGCTCAGCTGTGGGCCGAGGGCGCCGAGGGCATTGCCGAGGCTGTGGCTCAGGCTGCGACGCCGGACGAGGGTGCAGCGCCTGCGGATGGTGCTGCCGACGGTGCCGTTTCTGAAACCGGCTCTAACGCGAGCGATGCGTCGGTTAACGATGGCGCTTCGACGAATGCCGCAGATAGCAACGGCGTAGCGTCGGACGATTCTGTTGCAGCCGAGGCTTCTACTGCTTCGCCGGATTCATCCGAACAGGACGTCAAAAGTGTTGTAGCCGCTTCCGATGAGGCTGAATCTCAGCCTACCGAAGCCGCAGGCCAAGAGGTCGCGGCCACGTGCTCCGTCGTCGGCACCGACGCCGAGGGCGCCCAGCAGACCTGGGCCGCCGCGCAGCAGATCGCTCTGAAGGAGGGCTCGACCGCGGCCGACCTCTCCGAGCAGCTCTTCAAGCAGGCCGGCCTCAAAGCCGACTACGACCCCAACGGCTCCTGGGGCTGGGCGCTCAACTCGATCACGTCGCCCTTCGACGCGGGCCGCACGCTCGCCTACGACCCGGCGACCGGCGCGTACTGGCAGCTGTTCGTCAACGGCAGCGCCTCCGCGGTCGGCGCGGGCGGCTACACGCTCAAGGACGGCGACTCCGTCGTCTGGTGCTACTCGAAGTACGGCGACCCCGCACCCGCCAATCAGATTTCCGTTAGCTGCACCGTTATCGGCCAGGACACCTCGGGTGCTCAGCAGACATGGGCGCAGCCCACGACAGCTTTGGTGGAAGAGGGCGCGACCGCTGCTGATCTTTCCGAGCAGGCCTTTAAAAAGGCCGGCATTGGCGCCAAAACGGGGAAAGGCACGTACGGCTGGTATCTCGAGTCGCTGACTTCACCGTTCAACAAGACCGTGACGCTTTCGAGCGAGAAAGTTAACGAAAACACTTGGAAATTCTGGCAGTTCTTCGTTAACGGTCAGGCGGCCAATGTCGGCGCGGGCAATTACACACTCAAGGCCGGGGACAAGGTTACCTGGGTCTATGGCTTTGATGGAACCATGCCCGGCCAGGTTTCCGTTTCAATGGAGATCATCGGTAAGAAGGATGAGAAGGCACAGCGCTGGACCGATCCTTCGACGCAGGTGTTTGTCGAGGGCACGACGATCAAGGACGCTTCCGCTGCCTACTTCGATGCCATTGGCATTGAGTCCAAGATGTACGACCAATTTGGTTATTGGGGTGTTCATAGTCTTGTCTCCCCGCTTGATGGCACCGAGCTGTCGGGTGCATGGTCGTTCTTTGTCAACGGCGTTCCCGGGCCTCAGCTCGATAGCGATTACGTGCTCAAGTCGGGCGACAAAATCGTCTGGGCTTACGCCCCTGGCGACACCGTTCCTAATCCCGATGAAGTCGTAGTCGATCCGAGCGCTTCGCGCCCGACCGATTGGAAAGCCGACTGGAGTGGCAATTCCAATGCGGTGGTCAAGAACGTGTCCACACCTACGGGCGCGCTGGTAAGCTCTTGGACGTTCGATTGGAGGGCCTACTCGGGCGCCACGTATCCCAATGCGAGCGAGCCTATTGTCGTGAACGGCAACGTTTACCTTGCCGTGAACAAGCGTTTGCTTAAGATCGACGCCGAGTCGGGCAAGGTGCTTGCCGAGTCGAACCTTCAGACTGCGATTGGCTACACCACGCGTCCGATTTATACGAAAGGCTTGGTCATCGTCCCGCTTGACGGCGGTGCGGTCCAGGCTCTGACGGCCGATACGCTGACGACGGTTTGGGTCACTGACTCTGTGAGCAAATCTGCCCAGTCAAATTCCCAGTTGACGGTCGATGGCAACTATCTCTACGTTGGCACCGTTGATGTCGACTATGGAACGAGTACGTACAATAACGGTCATCTGACGCGTATTAATATACTGACCGGCGCTGTTTCTTGGCAGCATGTTAATGCTGATGAGGGCTACTACTGGACGAGCGCTACAGTGGGCGACGGCTATATTCTGGTTCCGACGAGTGCAGGTACCGTTGAGATGCTGAGCAAGTCGACGGGTGATGTGCTCGGCAGCGTTTCGGTTGGTGCCATCGTCAACTCCGGCTGTGTACTGTCCAAAGACGGCAAGCATGCCTATGTGATCTCGCGTGACGGCAAGCTCCACGTGCTGGCACTGTCGGACGCAAGCGCAAGGGCCTCTTCGCGCATTTCCGAAGAACGCGTCATCGATCTTGGTCTTACGGGTTGTGCCTGCATGCCCACGCTGTATGGCAATAAGCTGATTGTCGGTGGCGAGGTTTCTGGCGGTTCGGCGCTGGCGATTGTCGACCTTGATAATGACTTTGCTACGACGTTGGTTTCGTCTGCCGATGGCTCCGTGCTTCCTGCCGGTGGCATCAAGGGCGCACCGCTCGTGAGTGTCCAGGCGGATGACACGTACGTTTATTTCACTGTCAACTATGGTGCGACTTCCGACTATGTGAACTACACCTCGGGCGGTGGCGTGTATCGCTACAAGATGGGTGACGCACAGGCGACCGGTGCGTTTAGCGCAGCGGGACACAACAATTACTGTGACTCGCCGATTGTCTGCGATGCCAAGGGTAGCCTCTACTACATCAACGATTCCGGCACGCTTTTCAAGCTGAGTGGTGGCGTTAAGGTCTCGTTTGAGACTGGCGAGGGTTCTAAGGTCGACTTCCAGACTACGGCCGACGGCAAGCTGGTCAAGCCGGCCGATCCGACGCGCGATGGCTACACTTTCGGCGGTTGGTTCACCGATGAGGCTTGCACGCAGGCGTATGACTTCAGTACGCCGGTGACGGCCGATCTGACGCTGTATGCCAAGTGGACCAAGAATGCTGTTAACCCTGGCGGCAATGGCGGTTCTGGCACTAATGGTGGCAACGGTGGCGCTGGCAACGGTTCTGGTGCTGGTGCCGACACTGGCACGGGTTCCGGCTCCGGCTCTAAGGGCCAGCAGGCCGGCGGCGCTATCGCCCCGGGTCAGAAGCCGGTGACCAAGACGACGGTGTCGACCAAGACCGAGACCAAGGACAACAAGTCCGACAAGAAGTCCGATTCCAAGTCCGATACGGGTGCTGCTTCCACGACCACTGCTAAGAAGTCCTCTAGTGCCTCCGAGCAGGAGGCTGGCACCAACCCGCTCGCCATTGTTGGCGTTGCCGCCGGCGTCATCGGTCTCGCCATCGTCGGCGTGTTCGTGTTCACCAAACGTCGGTAGGTGAGGGCTGTGTCCAATAAATCCAAGGACGCTGACCCCAAGCAACCAGATTCCTCGTTCATTCAGTTCGACGATGCAAAGCAACAGGGCGCCGCTTCGGCGGCGTCCGCCCCTCGCCGCAAGGCGCTCCTCGGCGTTCTGACTGCCGCGTGCACCATTCTGATCGTCGTCTCGCTGGGTTTCGTCCATCCTTCCGCAAGCGGTGCCTGGTCCATCGACTGGATCATTCAGACCGTGACGGGGGAGAGCGTCGTCGCGAAGGACGCCAAGGTGTCTGGCTCGACTACGACTTCGGGCGAGGCCAGTTCCAAGGATTCCAAGTCATCGAATGACGCAAAAGATGAGTCCAAGTCCAAGGACGATTCCGAGTCTTCAAATAAGGAATCGGACAAGAACTCGGATAACAAGAAGTCCGAGGACCAGGACGGCAAGAAGTCTGGCGATAAATCCGCTGCCCAAAATACGGGAGCCGGTGATACTTCCAATGCGTCTGGCGGTGGCCAGTCGTCTGATGGAGCCTCATCCTCTAATGGTGGAAACGCCTCCTCGGGCGGCCAGAGCGGCTCGCAGGAGTCCAGCTACGTAACAGTGACGGTTTCGGTCACATCGAGCGCTGTGGGCAATCCTGTGTCTTCTGGTGGCACCTTTACCTTTAACGAAGGCGCTACCGTCTATGATGCCCTGTGCGCGCTGGGCCTTTCCGTTAACGCACATGGCTCGTCGTACGGCACGTATGTCTCCGCGATTGGTGGTTTGGCCGAGAAACAGTACGGTGGCACGAGCGGCTGGATGTACTCCGTCAACGGCACAACGCCCATGACGGCCTGCAGTAACTACGTTCTCTCCAATGGCGACAACGTGGTCTGGTATTACGTTACAGGCTAGGGACCTCGACATAGTGCGCCAGACGGGCGGTTCGGACAAACATCCGGGCCGCCCGTTTTTCATGCGAATGGGACTGGGTCGCCGGGTCTCTCGGCAAACAAAAAAACCGGTTGGAACGGGAATTCCAACCGGTTATACATTCAAGCAAATAGTGAATCGACTACGACCGTGCGCCCTCGAGAAAGAAGCGACGGCTGAAGTAGTTGTACCAGGTGACCAAGAACGTTGCGATTGCCTTCATGGCCTGGTAGCCGATGCTCAAAAACGTGACGCCCACAAACATGTACAGGTCGTTGAGACCCAGACCAATTACCGACAGGATGGTGAAGATCGTAAACTCGCGCTTGCGGCTCATGCCCTCGCGATGGTCGAACACGTACTTCATGCTGAGCCAGTAGTTAACCACGACGGAGGTGGTAAACGAGACTGTGGTGCTCATCAAAAAGTCGAGATGGAACAGCTCGACGAGCGCAATCAGCATGCCCCAGTCGATGCCAAAGGAGATAAGGCCCACGACAGCGAACTTGAGGAATTGCTTAGTATGAGGTTGTGCCAGTGCCTTGCGCACGTAATCACATCCAATGCGTTGACGAATCGAGCAGAGGATACTTTAGAGCTTTTGCATGGGAAACGTAAGGTCTTTGCCAAGAACTATACGAACTCGCCAAATTTGCAAGAGACAATCCGCAAACGTGCCAAATTTGCCCGTAAACGAGCAAGGCCCACGAACAACGCAGCGCTCGACGCACGTCGTTCGTGGGCCCCGTAGTGCAACGAGGAGGCCGAGCTATTTGGTCTCCTCGCCCTCCAGGAAGATCTTTCGGGTCACAAAGTTGTAGACCATGACCAGTGCGGTGGCGCAAATCTTGGCGATATTGGCCTCGAGCCCCAGACCGGCGTTGAGCGCCAGCACGATACCGTCGTTGAGCGCCAAGCCGATCACGGACAGCACGACAAAGATAATGAACTCGCGGCGGCGACTCATGCCCTCCTTGTGTGCAAACACGTACTTCATGCTCGCGACGTAGTTAAAGATGAGCGAGACGATAAAGCCGCTGGTGTTGGCGATCAGGATGTTAAGGCCCAGACCGTAGTGGAGCAGATTCATGATGCCAAAGTCGATGACCGTGGCGACGACGCCGACGACGCCAAACTTCATAATCTGCGCAAGGAGCTTTTGCATGGTACCTGCCTTAGGGTGGCGCTGGGGCGCCGTGGGGATGACAAACCCAGCAAGTTTAGCCAATCCCCGCGGGTGGAGCTAGGCGCGCTCCTCGATAGCACCGTTTCTATATGCATCGAGCAGTTGGCGTAGGTCCTGGATCTGGCTGCGGATCTTGGCGCCGGTATCGGTGTCGCTCACCATGCGGCGGCGGTCGGCCTCGTCAAAGCGGTTGGTCTCGCTTTCGATATCGATGTTGCGGGTGAGCGCCTCGGCAACGGTGGTAAAGGCCTGGTGCGACTTGAGGCGGCACCCTCGCGAGCTCGAGATAAGCGTGTAGCCGGCGATGCCCGTCTTGGGATGGTAAGCGCGGCAGAATCCGCCATCGATGACCAGCAGCTTGCCCTCGGCGCGGATGGGCTGCTCGCCCTTGGTGGTTTTAACGGGCGTGTGGCCGTTGATGATGTGACCGGTCGGTGAGCATGCCATGGGCGCGACGCCAAACTCGCGCATGATGTCGTCGCAGACCGAGGGCGACTTGGTAAGCGTAAAGTACGGGTCCATCGGCTCGACCCAGGTGCTCTTGTCGGCGATATAGGCGCGCTCAAAGGTACGCACCAGGCGTCCGCTGGCGGGTGAGTTAAAGCCAATCCACAGGTACCACATCCAGTCGAGAGCGTCGCGGTCGCCCACGCGCCAGGCGCGGCGGGCGATGTGGTCGCAAAAATCGAGATAATCGCGGCCAGCGTGCCAGGTGCCCAGGCAGTTCATGCTGCTAAAGGTGCCGTCTTCGTTGAGCGGCACGCAGCCATGGAACAGCAGGTTGCCGTTGGCGACCTTGTACATCGAGCCGTGGGAATAGAGGAAATCGATATGGCGATGCAGGTGATCGGCGGTGACAAACTCGGACACGAGCTTGTCGATGATGTGCTGCTCTTGGGGCGTGAGCGAATAGGGGTCCGCCGGGTCGACGGTGGGGAAGTCATTGGTCGTGAGCGGCCACACGCTGCCGTCGGCGAGCGTGACCGTGCCGGTGTCGTGATCGATTTTGTCGAGTAACAGGCGGTCGGTCATATCGAACTCGGGGTGGCGCTGGATAATCTGGCCCTCGAGCTTAAAGAGCAGCACGTTGATGGCCTTGATCAGCGGGGTGATGGGCTCACCGTCGGTGTAGGTGGCATCGGCAAAGGCGACAAGCTCACGCAGCGAGATGCCGTAGTCGTTCTCCAGGATCTCGTAATTGTCGTAGCGTAGGTTGTTGCGCAGCACCGTGGCGATGCAGGCGGGCTCACCGGCCGCAGCGCCCATCCACAGCAGGTCGTGGTTGCCCCACTGGATGTCGAGCGAATGGTAGGTGAGCAGGCGGTCCATAATCTTGGCCGCGCCGCCGCCGCGGTCGAAGATGTCGCCCACCAGGTGCAGGTGGTCGACGGCCAGGCGCTTGATGAGCGAGGCAAGCGACTCGATAAAGTCGTCGGCGCTGGCGGTCTCCAGTATGGACTCCACGATGCGCTCGTGATAGCGCACGCGATAGTTGTTCTCGTCCGGATGCGTGTGTAGCAGCTCGTCGATGATGTAGGCGTAATCGCGTGGGATGGCCTTACGCACCTTGGAGCGCGTATAGCGGCTCGAAAGCGAGCGGGCAACCATGATGAGCTGATCAAGCATCGTCTTGTACCAGGTGGGCGAGTCTTCGCGCTGGCTGCGGACCAGGTCGATCTTCTCGCGCGGATAGTAGATGAGCGTGCACAGCTCGCCCTTTTCGTCAAAGGTGAGCGTGTCGCCAAAGATCTCGTCGACATGCTCGCGCACGACGCCCGAGCAGTTGTTGAGGATGTGCATAAAGGCTTCGTACTCGCCATGCACGTCGCTCATAAAATGTTCGGTGCCCTTGGGCAGGTTGAGAATGGCCGAGAGATTGATGATCTCGGTAAACGCGGATTGCTCGGTGGGAAATTGTTTCGACAGCAGACGCAGATACTTGAAGTCTTGCGGATTGCGATCGAATGCGACCATGAAACACCTTCCGATGGGGTTGGTAAAACTGATAAACAGCGTCAAACGTTTATCAGTATGCGCCGCTTTTGTTTCGATTTTGCGCCAGCGGCTGAATTGTCGGCTGAACGGTTTGGTAAATCGATTTAGTTGAGGTAGATATGGCGGTTGAGTGGAGACGACAGAGGGTGTTTTCTCAGATATTTATGCGTGGGGCCGGTGGAGACGATGGTGGTAAAGATGTTCGCTATTTTTGGTTCGATTTGGTAAATAGTGGACATATGTACCGTATGTAGGCTCACTGTGCGATAATTTGCGCAGCAATGAGTAAGGAGCCTCATATGAGTGATTTTGTCCTGACCTGTGAATCTGCCGCCGACCGAACTCGGGAGTTCTTTGAATCGCGCAATATTCCCGTCGCGTATTTTCATTACGAGATCGACGATGTTGTCTATACGGACGATCTGTATCAGTCGATTACGCCGGACAAGTTTTTTGCCCAGATTGCCGCGGGCGCCATGCCCAAGACGTCTCAGGTGAGCGTGGGTGAGTACGAGGAGTTTTGGGAGCCGTTTGTTGCCGAGGGTAAAGACGTGCTGCACCTGACGTTGTCATCGGGTATTTCGGGCACGTATGGATCGGCCTGCGTTGCGGCGCAGATGCTCGCGGATTGCTATCCCCAGGGCGGCAAGGTGCGCGTCATCGATTCGCTGGCGGCGTCTTCGGGCTTTGGCCTGTTGCTGGAATATGCCGCCGACGTGCGCGATAGCGGGGCGTCACTCGACGAGACGGCTGCCTGGATCGAGGAGCACAAGCTCAACCTGCACCACTGGTTCTTCTCGACCGATCTGTCGAGCTACCTGCGCGGCGGTCGCATTTCGGCTGCGAGCGCGATCATCGGCACGGCGCTTAAGATTTGCCCACTTATGACGGTCGATTGCGACGGCAAGCTGTCGCCACGTGAGAAGATTCGCACTAAGAAGCGCGCGATTTCCGAGATGGCTAAGACCATGATGGCACACGTGCAGGACGGTGCGGATTATTCGGGTAAGTGCATCATGTCGCACTCGGCGTGCCGCGAGGATGCCGAAGCAGTTGCGGCGCTGATTGAGGAACAGGTTCCGCAGCTTAAAGGCAAGATTGAGATCAATAACATCGGTACTCTGATTGGCTCGCATACCGGACCTGGTACGGTGGCGCTCTTCTTTATGGGCGACAAGCGCGTGGATTAATTTGCCCCATCACATCGCTGCATGATTGCCCAAACGAAAACGGCCCGCCTCACGTTTGTGGGGCGGGCCAAGATGTTTTGCTAGCGTTTCTTTCCTCGGAAGAAAAAGCCGTGCAGTGAGGGCTTGAGCCCGCGGTTGGCGCGACGCTCCTCGACGCGCTCGTGGATCGAAGCGACGCGCTCGATGACCTCGTCGGGAATCGGCACGTCGGGATTCATGTTCTCGACCTGGCTGACTTCGGCGGCGGCGACCTGGTCGATAATGGGCGCATCGTCGCGCGAGATAACGGGCGTGGCGTCTTCCTTCATCTTGCGATAACGCTGCATCATGTCGGTCTGTAGCTGCTGTGCCGAAGGCGGCGTCCAGATGATGGCGTTGGCGCCGGCGGCGATGGTCTCGCGGATGCTCTCGGGCGTCTTGCCGCCCGGCGCGATGAGCGGCAGGTTGGGATAGTGCTCGCGCAGTTCACGCAGGACCTGCGGCGTGTTTTTGCCAGCGGCGATGTTAAGAATCTTGGCGCCGGCGCGCACCTTTGCGTGAGCATCGTCGTCGCAACGTACGACCGTGGCGATGACGGGGATGTCGGCGATGTTGGTGATGTGCTCGACCATCTCGGCGGTGGCGGGGGAGTTGACCACACAGCCCGCCGCGCCCTGCATCTCGGAGACGGCTGCCATCTGAACGGAGCGCTTGCCGGTGGTGGTGCCACCGCCCACGCCTACGAAGACCGGGCACTCGGCGACGGTCAGCAACGCCTGCGTAATGGCGGGCTGCGGCGTGAAGGGGTAGACGGCAAAGACGGCATCGGCGTTGGAGTTGCGGATGACCGCGACGTCGGTGGTGTAGATGAGCGATTTGATACGACGGCCGAAGAGCGTGAAGCCGCTGGCCTCCTCAATCTCGTCAGGCATGCGAAGGGCCGCCTTGCGCAGGCGCCCGTCGATGGGCAGCGGCTCCATAGGGAGCAGGCCGTTGGGCGTGACGGCTACCTGGGGCTCGGTGAACTCGTCTGCGAGCTCGACCTCGGAGAAATCGACCGAGGCGACGATGTCTTCGTGAACCTCGGCGGGCACATCGATGGGAGCTTGGTCGTTTGCCGCGGCAGGCGTGTCGAAGGAGCTGGTGCCGACGAAGGCGTCGACGCGCTCGTTTAGATCGTTGAGGGTATCCATGGAGGCTCGATTCTATGTGATGACGGCCGGCAGGGTACCGGCAGCGTTGTGCTTGCTAAATCGTTTGACGAGTTGATTTTTCCCCGCCGCGTCCTCCGTTAGACCGAAGGGCGGCGAACGTGAAGGAGCTGTGGTGGCGGGGATCGAGGTGCTATCTTGAAAGTCCCGTTTAAAAGAGAGGTGACGCGGTATGGAATTTTCGGCAATGTTGGGCTCGATTGGCCTATGCGTGGGCGCAATCGTAGCCGCCGCGGTCATCTACTTTGTGGTCACGGCCATTAAGGGAAAAAGGGCCGAACGCAAGGAGCGCACGATGCTTAAACAGCATCGCGACCAGCAGGGCAAACGCGCACGGAGATAGCTTGTTGAGTTTTGGATCCGTGCGCTAGCTGCGTTTTCGGATCAGGGCAATGTAGAAGCCCTCAAATTCGCGGCTGGGCGGAATGGTGAGCGTGCCGGGCAGGCCGTTGGCGATGGCCGATACCTGACCCGCGGCAATGGCCTCGGTCAGGGCGTTGGACTCGATGCGCGGCTCCTCACCAGCTTCCTGGGCACGGCGTGCCTCACTTTCGCTTGGCGTGCCGTCGAGGGGGATAAGCTCGCAATCCATGTGCTTGTCGAGGGCCTCTTGCAGGGCGTCCTCGTTTTCCTGCGGCAAGATCGAACAAGTCGAATAGACGAGCGTGCCGCCCGGTTTAAGGGCTCCCATGGCGCGGTCCAGAAGTGCTCGCTGCGAGCGGGCACACTTGCTCAGCAGCTGCTCGGTCAGGCCGCGCAGGCTTTTCTCGTTGCCGCTGATGACGGTGCCCGTGCCGGTGCAGGGGGCGTCGAGCAGGATGCGGTCAAAGCGGAAGAACTCGTCGAGCTCGCGTGCGTCGATGCGCATGACGGGCACGTTTTTTGCGCCTTGGCGGTGGAGGTTGGCTTCGAGCTTCTCGGCGCGGGGAATGCTCATCTCGCAGGCGGTAAGGTGCGCCTGCCCCTGCGTGAGGGCGGCGATCTGCGTCGTCTTGCCACCGGGGGCTGCGCACATGTCCAGGATGTCCTCGCCTGCCTGTGCGCCCAGGACCAGCGGCGGCATCATGGACGACAGGCTCTGCAGGTAGATTTTGCCGTCGCGGTAGATGTCGAGATCCCACAGATCGGAAACCTGGGCCTCGGGCAGGATAAAGGCGTCCGGGTACCAGGCGACAGCGTTGTGGGCGATGCCGGCGGCATCGAGCGCCGCAGCGATGTCCTCGGCGGTTGCCTTGAGCGTGTTGGCGCGCAGCGTGACCGGGCGTGTGGCCGCGGCGCCGAAGCCCTCGATCATGAGCTCGGCATCGGCGGGCGCATAGGCGCCGGCGACCGTGTCGACCATAAAGCGCGGCAGGTCGGCGGCGCAAGGAAGGGCGGCAAGCTGGTCGGAAAGCTCGGTGGCGGCAAACTGCCTGAGCTTGAGCTCGGCCTTGACCTGCTTTTTCTGCTTACGACGACGCGGCTTGGACATCCGTCTTTCCTTCCCATTCCATTACATGTCGAGTGTTTAGTACTGGCTCTCGTGCTTGCTAAAGAAGTCGAAGCGCGGGGGCAGCGGCTTCACGCGGTGCTCGCCGGGCTTCTCGCCCAAGCTCTCCACAAACTCATCCGTGGAGGCGAAGATGTTATCCCAGCTAAAGAAGGCGACCGGGTCGATGTCGAAGTACTCGCAGATGAGCTCGCAGCCGGCAGGGACGATGCCGTGCATGAGCACGGTCGCCACGCGCAGCTCGGTAAAGGCGTCGACGAGCGCCTGCGTCATTGCGGCGTTTGCCTCGTTACCCTCGAGCTTGTTGGCGGCCTTGGAAGCGTCGCTCCAGCGCTTGTTGGCGGCGCGCAGGTAGTCGTCGCACACGGCAAGCGCGCGGTGCGTCTCGAACTTGTACATAGCCTGCTCAAAGGCGAGAGCTGCCTGCTCAGCGGCTTCGACCACGGTGTCAGAAGCGGCACCGGCGGGGATGCAGCCGTTGCGGTAGGGGCTCTCGTCGCCTTCCTTGACGGCGACGCCGTAGAAGCAGCTGCGGGCCAGACGGTTGAACACGCCGGTCAGCAGCGCGCTCTCCTTAAGGGCCGGGTCGATAACGCGCTTGTCGTCGCAGGCGCGTACCTCGTTGCCGTCCTTGTCCTTGCCGGTCACACGCGTGTCGTATGCCTTGGGGCTAAAGCTTACCGGCTTCTCGGACAGACCGAGCGACAGCCAGTGCGCACGCATCTGCTCGCAGGTGTAGTGGTTGAGCAGGTCGTCTGCCGGCGGGGGAGGCGTCTGCGAGGACGAGCTGGCCTTTTTGCCCATGTAGAGCAGGTGGTAGCAGGCGCTGACGGTGCTCTGCGTGAGGTCCCAGCCCAGGGCCTCCCACATGGCGGTCTGCGCGATGCAGTAGAAGTAGATGTTGTCCTGACCGATAAACTGGTAGATCTGCGCGTCGTCCGAGCACCACCAGTCGCGCCAGTCGAGCGAGCTGTGCTGGTAGGTGGGCGCGGGGACCTGCGTGGAGTCGGCAGCGGGCTCGCCCATGAGGGCGGCATCCTGGGCGGCGACGCCCTCGGTCACGCCGGCTGCCTTGGCATCGCGCGCGAGCACGGTACGCGTATAGCTGATGGGCGCCCACAGGCTCTCGGGCCAGCACCAGCAGGTGACGTCGGTTACGCCGTCGACCTCGGGCACCGGAACGCCCCAGTCGATGTTGCCGGTGATGCGGAAGGGCACGAGCGCCTTGCCGCTGCGGAAGCGCACGCCGCCGTTGGCGAGCACCGCGTGGGCGTCGTCGCGCTCCTTCCAGCTGGGGAAGGTGACGGTAAAGCTGCTCTTGTTGCCCTCGGGCTCCAGCACGGTGTGCTCGGGAAGCTGGTCCTCGACGGCGTCGAAGGCCTCGCGAAACTTGTTCTGGATGTAGAGCTGAGCCGGCAGCAGCCACTCCTCCATGGTCTTGGAGACCACGGAGCGAACCTGCGGGTTCTGGGCGAGCTTGGCGGTGTAGGTTTTCATGAAGTCGAGGTAGGCCGGCAGGTCAAAGTAGAGATTGTCGACCGGACGCAACTCGGGCACCTCGCCGGTGAGCTGGCTTTTGGGCGCGATGAGCTCCTCGGGCTCAAACTGGTGGCCCAGATCGCACTCGTCGGCATAAGCCTTCTCGGACTTGCAGCCCTGGATGGGGCAGCGGCCGATGACCTGGCGGCCGTTGAGGAATGTGCCGGCCTTGGCGTCGTAGAACTGCAGCGTGGAGCGCTTGGAGATGGTGCCCTGCTCGTGCAGGCGCTCGATAATCTCGGCAGTCACCTCGTTGTGGATCTGGGCCGCCGGCTCAAGGCCCGAGCCGCCGTAGATATCGCAGCTGATGTTGTAGTTGTTGAGGGTCGCGGCCTGGCGGGAGTGATTGGACTCGACATACTCGCCGATGGACTTATCGTAGCCTTCGTTCTCCTTGAGCTTGCGGTAGCTCTCCATGATGGGCGAGCCGTAGCAGTCGGTGCCCGAGGTGAAGATGACGTTTTCGCGGCCCAGGCGGTCGCGCAGGAAGCGGGCGAAGAAGTCGGCCGGGACAAAGACGCCGCCAACGTGGCCAAAGTGCAGGCCTTTGTTGCCGTAAGGCTCGCCGGCGGTAACGATGGCGCGGCGCGGCCAGCTGGGACGGTCGTTCATGGAGTATTTGGATGCCATGGGACTCCTTCGCATATGGTGGGAGCGCGGCCGGGCGCAAGGCCTGGCGACGCGGTGGTCAATTCGTGCATATCGTTCGACATTATCGCACATGCGGGCGGGTGCGTGGCAGGGGCGCTATCCTAAGATGCTATGAATGAGATTTCCAACATACATGCGTTTGAGGACGAGGATTTTCTGCACGCCTGCTTCGTGTGGGGGATGGCCGTGCTTGGCGTATTTGCCGTGTGCCTGGTGCCGGTGTTTATGCTGCTGGGCGGGCCTGCGGACTTGGATGCGGCTGAAGCGGGCGGCTGGACGGCGGTCTTGGGCTGGATAGTCGGCTTGGCTGCGGTCTCAATGGCGTCGTTTGCCGTGCACGAGCTGGTGCACGGTGTGTTTTTTAAGCTGCTGGCGCCCGCGAGTGCGCACGTGACTTTTGGAGCGAACCGTGAGACGTGCATGATCTATGCCTGCGCCGAGGGGATTGTGTATTCGCGCCGGCGGTATATGGCGGTTTGCCTGGCGCCGACGGTTGTTGTGACGGCGGCGTTTGCCCTGGGATTTGCGTTTTCTGGGTATCCGCTGCTGTGCTACCTGGCGGCTGGTTTGCACCTTTCGGGATGCACGGGCGACTGGTATTACGTGCGGACGATCCTGCGCGACCGCCGCATTGCCGCCTGCGAGGACACGTCCTTTGGCGTGCGCTTTTTCGCAAGGTAGTCTTTTTGGGATGATTTTTCTGGGACGGGGATTAAAAAATCATTGCGGGGGAGGAGATGTCGATGAAGTCGTTGTTGCTGCATGCGTGCTGTGCACCATGCTCGCTTGAGCCGGTTCGCCTGCTGCGCGAGGAGGGGTTTGAGCCCACGATTTGCTGGACCAATCCCAATATTCAACCGCGCGATGAATGGCGGCGGCGTCTGGACGAGCTGCGCCGGTGGTGTGCCGATGGCGACATCGAGCTCATCGAGGCGGGGGAGGACCGCGAGCGCTGGGAGGCCGGCGTGGCTCCGCTGGGTGCCGATCGGCCCCGTCGCTGTCGCTCGTGCTATGCCCTGCGCTTGGCCGAGGCGTGCCGCGTGGCCCAGGAGCGCGGGTTTGAGTTTGTGGGCACGACGCTCGCCGTCTCGCCGTATCAGCTGTTCGATACCTGCAATGATGTTTTGGAGCGTCTGGCTGCCGCCCGCGGTCTCACCCCGGTGATTCGCGATTTTCGCCCGTATTATCCCGAGGCTACGCGCCGTTCGCGTGAGCTGGGCATGTATCGGCAGAATTACTGCGGCTGCCGTTTCTCGGCGGTCGAGGCGGCCATGGATCGCGCCCGCATCCGCGACGAGCGCAAAGCCGCCAAAAAGTAGTTCGTTTGGGACGTCAGCCTGCTAGGATGTAGAGCGGACTTTAGCTATATAAGGAGTATCCGACGTGTCTATGCGTACCGATGATTTTGACTACAACCTTCCTGAGGAACTGATTGCCCAGGCTCCTGCCGAGCCGCGCGACTCCTGCCGCCTGCTGGTGGTTGATCGCAAAGGCTCCGAGACAGGAACGCCGCTAGAGCATGGCGGTACCGTTGAGCACTGCATCTTCCGCGACATCATCGACTATATCGAGCCGGGCGATGTGCTCGTCATCAACCAGACGCGCGTGATGCCGGCCCGTCTTATCGGTCGCAAGGCTGGCTCGGGTGGCGTGGTCGAGACGCTGCTGCTCAAGCGCCGTGAGGATGTTGACCCGCTGGGCCACGTTTGGGAGTGCCTGGTCAAGCCGGGCAAGCGCCTGAAGCCCGGTGCTCAGATTGAGTATCGCGCCGGTGGCGCCCATGCGCCCGAGGGGGCTCCCGTGGTGCTGACGGCCGAGGTCATCGACTTTGTCACCGATAGCCGCGGAGGCCGTCTGGTGCGCTTTGAGCCGGCCGGCTGCAATGCCGCCGGCGAGCCGCGCACGCTCGACGAGGCCATTCATGCTGCCGGTCACGTGCCGCTGCCGCCCTACATTACCGATTACGAGGGCGATCCCGAGAAGTACCAGACCGTCTACGCCATGAAGGAGGAGCACTCGGCTGCCGCTCCTACGGCGGGTCTGCACTTTACCCCCGAGCTCATGGCCGCTATCGAGGCCAAGGGCGCGAAGTTTGCCGCCGTCGAGCTCGAGGTGGGTATTGATACCTTCCGTCTGGTGGAGGAGGACGACCCCACGCAGCACGTCATGCACACCGAGCGCTACCACGTGTCACAGGAGGTTGTCGACGCCGTGCATAAGGCGAAGGCCGAGGGGCACCGCGTGATCGCCGTCGGCACCACCGCAGTACGCTCGCTCGAGAGCGCCTTTGACGCTGAGGCACCGGTGTCCGATCCGGCCGTGACGGCGCGCTATTTTGAGGGCCGCGAGGATGGGGCCGATACGCTCGGCCGCGGCGACATCGTGGCGCGCGAGAACGCTACGACGCAGCTCTACCTCATGCCCGGCTCGACCTATCACGTGGTCGACGCGCTGATCACGAACTTCCACGTGCCGCGCTCCACGCTTATGATGCTCGTAAGCGCGCTTGCCACCCGCGACCAGATCATGGATGCCTACGCCGCTGCTATCGAAGAGCGCTACCGCTTCTTCAGCTTTGGCGACGCGATGCTCATTTTGTAGGTTACGGCGTTTTACAAACGCCGTAACCGGCCGACGCTGCAAACCCCCCTAAGCGGCAATCTGACGTTCAATCGTCGGGCATGACCAGAAGGTCAATGCCCCCCCTCTTTCACGTCACCTTGCTCGCTTAGGGGCGTTTTCGCTGACTTTGCCAAAGCATCGGCAGGTACTCATTGGGGACGTACTTAAATGAGTGCCTGCAGAATGAGAGTGGATAATCTCCCGTTTTTGGCCTGCTTGGGGGCTCAAAGTGGGAGATTATCCACTCTCGTCATTGGGCTAGTCGTTGGGGACGTTCTTGTTTGACTAGTCGTTTAAGAACGTCCCCAATGACTACTTGCTTGCGAACAGCCAGACTAGGATGATCACCAGGATTGCGGCGACGATGCAGACGATGGCGCCGGTGAATTTGATGCGTGAGTCGCGGGTGCGCTCTCGTACGTCGTCTTCGGCGGCCTCGAGCTGGTCGACTTCTTGCTCGGTCTCGGCGTGTTCGGCTTTGTCTCGGGCCAAGGATCCTGCAAGCGACTCAGTGATTTCTGGGTGGTCGTGCACCTCGGTCGCCTGTTCGATGATCGACTGTGCATGTGCGGCATCTGCTTGGGCGTTGGCGATGGTCTGCTCCTGCTCGCGGCGTGCCTTGTCCTCCGCGGCGATCTTCTCGCGCAGTTCGCGCTGACGAGTCGCGGCGGCGGTCTTCGCCGTCTGCAGCTCGTCGCGCGCGGCATCGGCTTCGGTCGTCACGGCTTGGTGCGCGCGTTTTGCGTCGGCGATAGGGGCTTGAGCCTGCTCGACGGCCTGCTCGGCTGCGGCAAGCGAGTGCTCAAGGTCGGCGGTGATGCGCGGGACATCTTCTTCGGCTTTACGCAGGGCATCTGCCGTGTCGGAAATCTGCATCGAGAGCTCGCTGGTGCGCACCGTATAGTTGGCGGGATTTGCCGAGGGATTGCGTTGCAGCTCGGCATACTCATGACGCAGCGTCTCGAGCTGGGCGCGCGTGGCGTCGACGGTTTGTTGTGCGGCGGCAATGCCGGCGTCTCGCTCTGCCTTCACCTTGTCGCGGATGCGCTTGGAATCCTCAAGACGTCGAACGAGGCGGTTGCCGGTCTCGCGTGAGCTCGCCTCGCGGGCCTCCACGGCGTCGAGCGCGGCCTTCAGACGGAGCTCAGTCGCGTCATCCTCTGTCTTCATTTGTTCGAGCTGACCCTTGAGCTCTGTCGCTTTGGAGGCGTGGGCATCACGATCAATCTCGGCGGCCGCTGCAGTCTTTTGGGCCGTGGCAATCGCCTGGCGCTGGTCGGCGACGATCTGATCGTAGCGGCCTGCGATATCCTGGCGCGTCTCGAGTTCCTCGGCCTGATCGGCAATGCGCTGCTCAAGTTCGGCCAGGTGGGCGCGGGCATCGGCAAGTGCCTTTTTCGCGGCGTTCATCTCGCGCATGGCCGAGGCACCCTGGGCGATAAAGGTGCCCACGGCGTTCGCAGTGTTCGAGACAGCGGTCCCCAGATCGCGGCTCGCGGCGGAGGAGTGCGGGGCGGTCGGGCGAGCGGTGTCGGCAGCGTCCGCATCGGCAGTCTGCGGCACGGCGATATTGCCGGTACCGCCTTCGATCACAGAAAAGCCTGCTGCGTGCGGGTCGACCGCATCGGTGCCAATCGTGGGATGCTCGAGCTGCAGAAACGAGGGCATGGTGCTGCCCTGGTCGGCAACCGGAGTCTCGCCGGGTACGAAGGTCGAGGCTGCCTCGGCGGCCTCCTCTTCCTCGGCGTCAACGTCAGCGTCGGCCACGGCGTCTTTCATCGCTTTGACGGCATCCATCATGGAGTCCATGACGGCGTCGAGCTCTTCTTCCGAAGAAACCTCGATAGGGCCCGCAGCTTGCGGAGCAGCATCCTGTACGGGGCGGTCGTCCTGAGCGGGCGCATCGTCGTTTTGCTCGTCTGCATCTTCGGCGCCAGGGGTTTCCGCCGTAGCGCTTTCGTCCAAGAATGGGCCGTCGAGGTCAATATCATCGCAGGTCACAGCGTCGGCATCTGCAGTGACGTCTGCGGAATCATCAATATGCTGTTGAGTCTGGGGGTCCAGCTCGTCTGTCATAGGCATGTGCTCCTCATCGTTGTTTGTCACCCTATGATAAAGTCTCGCGCCGACATCCCGCGCGCTGCAGCAAAGTTTCAAAACGTGTTCGATGGCTCGCGTCGATAGCAAAAACTCGGCCACTTTATCCAGTTTGTACTTGACATTCCCTTCGCCGAAAGACGTTGCGCCGTTCGCCTGCCATGGGCTTTATTTTTCACTTGAACCCGCTAAAGTTGCATTTCAGCTTTTGGCGCGTGAAGTTGGATGCGCGCAGTCGACGGGCAGGCCCGTCGCGATTTGAAAGGACTTTATATGGGACTTTTCACTGGTAAGACCGTGATCGTCACCGGCGGCGGCAAGGCCACGCTCAAGGACGGCTCCGCTGGCTCCATCGGTTACGGTATCGATATCGCTTTTGCCAAGGAGGGCGCAAACCTCGTCATTACCGGCCGCAACGTTGCCAAGCTCGAGGCTGCCAAGGAATCCCTCGAGGCCGAGTACGGCGTCAAGGTTCTGCCTGTTCAGGCCGATGTCTCGGCTGGTCAGGACAACGAGGCCGTCGTCCAGAACGTCATCGACAAGGCCATTGAGGAGTTCGGCCGCATCGACGCCGTCGTCAACAATGCTCAGGCCAGCGCTTCGGGCGTGACGATCGCCGATCACACCATGGACCAGTTCAACCTCGCCATTTACTCCGGTCTGTATGCCACCTACCTGTACATGCAGAAGGCCTACCCGCACCTGAAGGAGACCAAGGGCTCCGTGGTCAACTTTGCTTCGGGCGCCGGCCTGTTTGGCAACTATGGCCAGTGCAGCTACGCCGCTGCCAAGGAGGGCATCCGCGGTCTGACCCGCGTCGCTGCCAACGAGTGGGGCAAGGACGGCATTAACGTCAATATCGTTTGCCCGCTTGCTTGGACCGCCGCGCTCGAGAACTTCCAGGATGCCTATCCCGAGGCGTTCAAGGCCAACGTCCACATGCCGCCGGCGGGTCACTACGGCGACGTCGAGAAGGAAATCGGCCGCGTTGTCGTTCAGCTCTGCGGTCCCGACTTTAAGTATATGAACGGCGAGACCGTCACCCTCGAGGGTGGCATGGGCCAGCGTCCGTAGGGTTACGCGGTTTTACCAAACCGCGTAACGGGTCGACGCTGCGCGGTCACCAGGGCGACAACTTGTCATTCAAAGAGGGCGGCATGACCAGAAGGTCAATGCCGCCCTCTTTTCATGCCAATTTGTTCGCCCTGGTGACCGCTCGCTGACGTTGTCAAAACATCGGCGTTGCCAAAATATCGGCGTTGCCGTGGCTGGTAAATAGCTCCACTCATCGGGGACGTACTTAAATGAGTGCCCGCAGAATGAAAGTGGATAATCTCCCGTTTTTGGGCTGTGCTTTGGGCAAAAGTGGGAGATTATCCACGCTCATCCGGTAAGCGTCCAAAAATCCACGCTCATTTGCCGTGTCCCTGCCGTATCCTCCTCGCACCAGTTTCTGTCGAGTCGGTGCTTCTTGCGGGTTGCCCGTATAATGGTTTGCGTATGAACCGCAACCAAGGAGTTCCAGTTTATGGACCAGAACCTTTTTAAATTCGACCTGATTGCCGAGGATCCGACGACGCACGCGCGCGCCGGCGTGCTGCACACCCCGCACGGCGACATCGAGACGCCGATCTTTATGCCCGTGGGCACCAAGGCAAACGTCAAGGGCATTCCTACCGAGACTGTCAAGAAGCTCGGCGCCCAGATCGTGCTCGCCAATACCTATCATCTGTCCATGCGTCCCGGCGAGGATACCATCGCCGAGCTGGGCGGCCTGCACAAGTTCATGAACTGGCACGGCCCCATCCTCACCGACTCGGGCGGTTTCCAGGTCTTCAGCCACAACGATGCCGTCAAGCTCACCGATGAGGGCGTGCGCTTTATCGTCAACGATTACGACGGCCGCCACGTGTTTTGGACGCCCGAGGACAACATGGAAATCGCCATGAAACTCGGCTCCGATATCTGCATGCAGCTCGACCAGTGCCCGGGCTATCCCGCCACGCGCGCCTACGTTGAGCGCGCCGTTGAGCTGTCGAGCATGTGGGCCGAGCGCTGCTATAAGGCGCATACCCGCGATGACCAGGCGCTCTTTGGCATCGTTCAGGGCGGCATGCACCTGGATCTGCGCCTGCGTTCGCTGCGCCATCTGGAGGAGTGCGGCGACTTCCCGGGCTATGGTATCGGTGGCTATTCGGTGGGCGAGGATCACGAGACCATGTTCGAGACCCTGGCGCCGCTCGTGAGTGAGTACATGCCCAAGCATAAGCCGCGCTACCTGATGGGTGTCGGCAACCCCACCACGCTCGTACGCGGCGTGGGCGTGGGCATCGACATGTTCGACTGTGTGCTGCCGACGCGCACCGGTCGCATGGGTACGGCGTTCTCCAGTGAAGGTCGCCTTAACTTCCGTAACGCGCGCTTTGCGCACGACGACGGCCCCATCGACCCCACCTGCACCTGCCCGGTGTGCACGGGCGGCTACAGCCGCGCGCTCATTCGCCACATGGTCACGCAGAAGGAGATGCTCGGCGGCATTTTGCTTTCGATGCACAATATCTACTACCTGCTCAACCTTATGCAGCGTGCCCGCCAGGCCATTATCGAGGGCCGCTACGGCGCATTCGTGAGCGATTGGATGAATAGTCCTGCCGCGGTGGATTACTAAGGGCGACAGACACGCTTGCAGAGCGTGGGCAACGGCAATGGTCGAGCGCCAGCCGGTCGTCACATTCGCTGACACCGGCTGCGCGACCGCTGGCCGATAGCTTGTAAGTGCTTGATGCATCGTGGGTACCATACCGAATAGTTGATGTTCGGGCGGGTGTTTGACGCATGGCGTCGACCTCGCCCGTTTTTCTTTTTCTCGATAGGAGTACCCATGATTAAGAATGAGAACGTCGAGGGCGAGCCTGCCTACGACGAGACGTACCGCCGCGGCCCCGTGGTCATGCGCGGCCCCATGATTCCTAAGGACAACACCTACGCCAACCTGCTGGCGCCCGAGGAGTCGACTGACTGGCTGCACGCCGACCCCTGGCGCGTGCTGCGAATTCAGGCAGAGTTTGTCGATGGCTTTGGCGCACTTGCCGAGCTTGGACCTGCGGTGACTATCTTCGGTAGCGCCCGCACGCCCAAGACCGATCCGCTCTACAAGGCGGCGCGCACCGTCGGGCGCAAGATCGCGCAACGTGGCGTGGCGGTCATCACCGGTGGCGGCCCTGGCATCATGGAAGCGGCCAACAGGGGAGCGGCGAGTGTCAACGGCAAGTCAGTTGGCCTAGGCATTGAATTGCCGCACGAGCACGGGCTCAACAAATACGTGAACCTCGGCATGGACTTCCGCTACTTCTTTGTGCGCAAAACCATGTTCGTTAAGTACAGCTCGGGCGCCATCGTATTTCCCGGCGGCTTTGGCACGCTCGACGAGATGTTCGAGGTTCTCACGCTGGTGCAAACGCACAAGGTCAAGCGCATGCCGCTCGTGTTGGTGGGCAGCGAGTACTGGCAGGGCCTGTTCGACTGGCTCAACGGCCCGGTGATGAGCACCGGTATGATTAGCCCGCTCGATCCGGATCTGGTACACATTATCGACGACCTCAACGAGGCCGTTGACATTGCGCTCAGCGGGCTGATGTAGATCAATCGTGCCCACGCGACATGAATACGCATGGCAATCTGATGTTATCTAACATCAGATTGCCATGCGTATTGGGTATACTGGTGTAAAAGACGAGGGCGAGGAGGTCGCAAATGTCTACAGCAACAGTTAAGCCTACGACGGTTCGAATCGAAGAGGGGCTCAAGGAGCAGGCGACTGAGTTCTTGGATTCGGTCGGCCTCAGCCTCAATTCCTATCTCAATCTTGCTGTTCGGCAGCTGGTAAATCAGCGAAAGATTCCTTTTGAGATTGTAGGAAGGGCGGAGGTGCCCAACGAGGTGACGAGGCGCGCCATGGTGATCGCCGAGGCTCATGAGCTGGGGATTTTGCCGGACGATAGCCTGTCATTCAATAACGCTGATGAGCTTATGTCATTCCTCGATGAGGAATAGCGATGTTCGAGATTAAAGTCGAGGCTCAATTTAAGGTGGACTACAAACGAACGATGCGCATGCATCCGCAGCTAAAAAGTGAGTTTAAAGCGGCGGTTGCAGAGCTTGTGGCTCATGGGTCACTTCCGGCGGAGTATGGCGCCCACGAGCTCTCAAACCCGGGCGGAAACTACAACGGCCACATCGATTTCCACCTATCCGATGGCTTGGTCGATGTGGTCGTTCTTTATCTTCCCCATAAGACTAACCCAGTGATTAGGCTGGTGAGAATGGGCACTCATCAGGAACTGTTTCAGGGTCCGCTGGGCTGATCGCCGATTTCTAAGTTGCGGTGGAATAGGGATTGATTTGCGGCTGATAAGCCAAAAACAGTTCCTATTCCACCGCAAGTGGTAAAGGTGCCCCTAGTGGATGGGCTGGTAACGAGGGCAGTAGCTGATGGCGATGGCGTCGACGCCTACATGGGTGGCGATGGTGCAGCCGATGGGGCCGGTGCCGGCGTCCACGTAGTCCCGGCCTGCGAGCGCTTGGCTGACGAGCTTTTGCTCCTCAGCGGCGCCGGTCGTGAGTACGCGCACGCTGGAGCCCGGATGCTCGGCCAAAAATGCGAGGCAATCGGTCATGGTGTTGGCAACGATGCGCTTGGCGCCGCGGCCCTTTTTGACGGCCTTGATCTCGCCCGATTTCCACTCCGGCGAAACGGCCAGGCGAATGTTGAGCATCTGCGTCAACTGGCCGGCGAGCTTGGGCGCGCGGCCGTTCTTAACGAGGTTCTCGAGCGTGCGCGGAATCAGCAACAGGTGGGCGGCGGGCAGGGTCGCGCGGATCTGCGCCTCGGTCTCGTCCAGGCTGCGGCCGTCCTCGCGCATGGCCAGCGCGTACTCCACCAGCAGGCCCTCGGCGCCCGAGCCGGTGCGCGAATCGATGCAGCGCACGTCGAGCTCGTGGGTTTCGGCCGTCAGGCATGCGTTGGCATAGCAGGCGGACCACTCGCTGCATAGCGAGATAAAGATCGCGCTATCGTGGCCGTCGGCGCGTACGCGGTCGAAGAGTGCCTTGAACTCGCCGGCGCTCGGCTGCGAGGTGTGCGGCAGCTGCTCGGAGCCGGCCATGCGGGCGACGTACTCCTCGGCGGTAATCTGCACCTGGTCGAGCAGGTCCTCGCCCTCGATAATCACATGCAGCGGAATCACGTAAATGCCGAGCTCTTGGGCGCGGGCGGGGGAGATGTCCGACGTGGAGTCGGTTATGATGGCAAAAGACATAATTGCACCTTTCGTTGGGGCGCGGCAGCGCCGCCTTCTGAAAGCAAGGTGCGACAAGTATAGTGGAGTTGCTCTACATTGCTAGGTTCAATTGTTGAATAGTCAACAGTTTGAAGCGGTGGTGTGGAAATCATCAACTGGGGAAGAAGGGTGCCGATGGCGGCATTGCAACTTTGCGAGCGGCCGGTTGTGCTGTTCGATTTTGACGGCACGGTGGCCGATACGGGTCGGGCAGTGATGACCTCGACGCGCAAGACGCTGGCTGCGCGCGGGTTTTCGGAGACGCAGATGGGTGATCTGCGCCGCATGATCGGGCCGCCCCTGTGGAAGAGCTTTCACGACTTTTACGGCTTTTCCCGCGAGGAGTCGCTTGTGGTGGCCGACGAGTACCGCGCCTTTTTTGATGAGCTGGGACCGGAGGAGTACCCCGTGTTCGATGGGATTCCCGAGCTGCTGGATGAGTTGGCCGCCCGGGGCAAGCGTATGGCCGTGGCGACGTCACGCATGGAGGCCAAATGCATCGACATGGTGCATGAGCTTGGTCTTTCTCAGTTCGAAGCCGTGGTTGGCATGAATCCGCCGCAGGGGCGCGAGACCAAGGCCGATTCGGTTCGCGATGCCCTGGCGGCGCTCGGCGCGACGGCGGACGATGCCGTGATGATCGGCGATCGCTTTAACGACGTCGAGGGTGCGCACGCGATGGGCGTGCCGTGCATCGGCATCTATTCGGGCGCGGCGGCGCCGGGTGAGCATGAGGCGGCGGGTGCCGATGCAGTGGTGCACTCGGTGGCCGAGCTTGCTAAACTTTTCTCTATCTAGGAACTAAATGTGAGGGGCGGGTACGCTTGCCGCTCATTGGTAAGGAGGCAGTCTATGAATCAGGTGGAGCAGAGCGTCGCTGAGTATGTCGACGAGGTCTGGGAAGATGTCGTCGCCGATATCGAGCAGCTGGTGAGCTATCCGTCCGTGGCAGTTTCTGCCGATGCAGAGCCCGGCGCGCCGTTTGGCCGCCCGGTCCGTGACGCGCTCGACTGTGCGCTCGGCATCGCGCAGAAGCTCGGCTATCAGACGAGCGACGACGAGGGCTATGTGGGCATTGCCGATATTCCTGGCCGCGGCGACAAGCAGCTCGCGACCATCTGCCACGTGGACGTGGTGCCCGCCGGCCCGGGCTGGAACACCGACCCGTTTGCGATGGAGCGTCGCGAGGGCTGGCTGCTCGGCCGCGGCGTTATCGACGACAAGGGTCCGGCGGTGCTGTCGCTCTACGCCGGCGCCTATCTGCTCAAGCACGGCATTGTTCCGCGCTACACCTTCCGCGCACTGCTGGGCTGCGATGAGGAAGTGGGCATGTCCGACGTTCACCATTATCTGGAGAACCACGCGAACCCCGACTTTCTGTTTACGCCCGATGCCGAGTTCCCGGTCTGTAATGCCGAGAAGGGCCAGTTTGGGGCGACATTTGTGAGCTCCAAGATCGACGGCGGGCGCATTGTGTCCTGGAGCGGTGCCGAGGCGAGCAACGCCATTCCGTCGCAGTCTATCTGCGAGCTTGCGATTGCCGCCGATGAGCTGCCGGCGCCGGTCGAGAACGGCGACCGCCTGGAGATCACGGCGCTCGATAACGGGCATGCGCAGATTTTCGCCCACGGCATTGGCGGTCATGCCTCGATGCCAGAGGGAACGATCAACGCCGTCGGGCTGATCGTGGCGTATCTGCGCGAGGCCGAGGACGCGTTTGGTGCACGCGACGAGCGCCTGCTGACGCCTGCCGAGCACGAGTTCGTCAAGTTCCTGGCCTTTGTGCATGCGGACGCCTATGGTCGCGGCCTGGGTATCGATGCGACGAGTCCGGCGTTTGGCCCGCTTACCTGCAACGCTGGCGTCATCCGCGTGGCGGATGGCCATATTGAGCAGGTCATCGACGTGCGCTTCCCCGACAGCACGAGTGCCGATACCATCCGCGAGCAGCTCGATCCGCTCGTGGGCCGTTTTGGCGTGACGTGCCGTGTGGGTCGTGCGAAGGTGCCGTTCTCGGTCTCTGCCGACGATCCGGCCGTGAAGGCGCTTATTGATACCTATAACGAGTTTACGGGCAAGCATGCTGAGCCCTTTGCCATGGGCGGCGGCACGTACGCGCGCAACTTTGCCCGCGCCGTCTCGTTTGGCCCCGAGGAGACCGGTCTGGAGCTGCCCGAGTGGGGCGGCCAGATGCACGGTCCCAACGAGTGCGCCAACGAGGAACAGCTCAAGCAGGCGCTCAAGATTTATATCGTGGCGATCTTACGTTTGAACGAGCTTGAGCTTTAAGGCTGCGGCGTTTTAACAACTTAGCACGCCTTTCGTCCGGGCTTTTTAAGTTGCGGTGGAATAGTTCCTAGAATGGGCCATTTGATGGCCAAGCAGGAACTATTTCACCGCAACTTTGTTTTTATTGGTGTAAAAGGCGGGTCATGCTTGGTGGCGGGTTTGTTATTCGTTTGTAAAGCCGAGCCGCGCTTGCGGTAAGGGTCTATCAGATGCCCGTAATAAAGCGCAGCTGACGCGGGCGCTGCCCGATCGAGACCGTATCTTTCCAAACAGCAAAGCGGGCAGGGTGCCCGCGAGTCGCTTGTATGAAAGGAAGATCATGCTCGATCAGGCTTATTCTCGTCGTCAGTTCCTCGGCCTCGCTGGTGGTCTTGCCAGTATCGTCGGTCTCGGTCTCGTTGGTTGCGGCGGCTCCAACGCCGCCAACACCGCTGCTGAGGGCAGCGCCGCTGCTGCCGAGTCCGTCTCCGGCGAGGTGACCTACGACGGCGCCTCCTCGTTCCAGGCTCTCGTCGAGGCTGCTGCCGAGAAGTTTATGGATGCCAATCCCGACGTCTCCGTCTCCGGTTCGGGCAACGGTTCGGGCAAGGGCCTGACCGCTGTTGCCGCCGGCACCGTTACTATCGGTAACTCCGACGTCTTCGCCGAGACCAAGCTCGAGGCCGATCAGGTCAAGAGCCTCGTCGATCACGAGGTCGCCGTCGTGGGCATGGGCCCTGTCGTCTCCAAGAACGTCAAGGTCGATGATCTGTCCCTCGAGCAGCTCAAGGGCATCTTCTCCGGCCAGATCACCAACTGGAAGGAGGTCGGCGGTGACGACGCCAAGATCGTCGTCCTCAACCGCAAGGCAGGCTCCGGCACCCGCGCCACCTTCGAGGCCGCCGTCTTTGGCGACGAGGCCGTCGACTTTAAGGGCGACGCCGAGCTCGACAAGTCCGGCGACGTCCAGACTCAGATGGGCAGCACCGACAATGCCATCTCCTACCTCGACTTCTCGCACTTCGACGACTCCAAGTTCAACGCCATCAAGGTCGAGGGCGTGGAGCCCAAGAGCGCAAACGTCACCGACGACTCCTTCAAGATCTGGGCTACCGAGCACATGTACTGCGCGAAGGACGCCGACGAGGCCACCAAGGCCTTCCTGGAGTTCATGCTTTCCGACGACGTCCAGGGCAAACTCGTCGAGGAGCAGGGCTTTATCCCCGTCTCTGCCATGAAGGTCGTCAAGGACGCCAGCGGTAAGGTCTCTGCTAAATAAGCAATCGCCCCGGAAAGGTTTGCAATGGCAAAACAGCTGCCAAAGCGCGAGCTTGAGAACGTGGGCCTGGGCGTCACGGGTGCGTGCGTAGCGCTCGTGACGCTTGTCGTTGCCGCGCTCATCTTTATGGTCGCCCAAAAGGGCCTCTCGGCTTTTTTCAAGGACGGCGTCTCGATCGTCGAGTTTTTTATCGGTACCAAGTGGGACCTGGCCAACACGGCCGAAAACGGCCTGCCCTACACTGGCGCCCTGCCCCTGATCGTCACCTCGTTTGCGGTCATGGTGCTCTCCACGCTCATCGCACTGCCCATCGCCATCGGCTCTGCCATCTTTGCGGTCGAGATTCAGCCTAAGTTTGGCTCCAAGGTTTTTCAGCCGCTCATTGAGCTTTTGACCGGTATTCCCTCGGTCGTCTTTGGCCTGATCGGTTTTCACGTGGTCGTCGGCCTTATGAAGAGCGTTTTCCACGTGAGCACGGGTCTGGGTATCTTGCCCGGCGCTATCGTGCTGGCAGTCATGATTCTGCCGACGATGACTACGCTTTCGGTCGATGGCCTGCGCGCCGTGCCCGATAGCTACCGCCAGGGTTCGCTCGCGCTGGGCTACACCCGCTGGCAGACCATCTGGCACGTGGTGCTCAAGTCCGCCATGCCCTCGCTCATGACCGCAGTCATCCTTGGCATGACCCGCGCCTTTGGCGAGACGCTCGCCGTGCGCATGGTCATTGGCGGCATCGAGGCCATGCCGACGTCGCTGCTGTCGCCGGCGTCTACCATCACCACCACGCTCACCACGTCCATGGCGGTCTATGCCGAGGGCTCGGCCCAGGACGACATCCTGTGGGCGCTCGGCCTGCTGCTGATGGGCATGAGCCTCATCTTTATCCTGATCATCCATCTCATTGGCCGCAAGGGGGCGAAGGCTCGTGGCTAGCACGCGCATCCATATCGACGAGGCGAGACTCGGGCGTGTCCAAAGGCAAGACCGTATCGCCACGGGCGTGCTGACGGCAATTGTCGCCATCGTCATGCTTATCGTCGTCTCCATGGTGGCCTACATCCTGTTCGAGGGTATCTCGACGCTGTTCCAGCCGGGCTTTCTCACGCAGCCCGCACGCGCCAACGGAACGCAGGGCGGCGTGCTCTACCAGCTGTTCGACTCGTTCTATCTGCTGCTGATTACCCTGATCATCTCGGTGCCCATCAGCCTGGGCGGCGCGGTCTTCCTAGTTGAATACGCGCCCGACGGTCCCATTCGCGACATCGCCTCGACCGCCATCGAGACGTTGTCTTCGCTGCCCTCCATCGTCGTCGGCATGTTCGGCTTTCTGGTGTTCTCGGTGCAGCTGGGCTGGAAGTACTCCATCATCTCCGGCGCCGTCGCGCTCACCATGTTCAACATCCCCATCCTGGTGCGCGTGATTCAGCAGGCGCTCGAGGACGTGCCGCAGGCCCAGCGCGATGCGTGCCTGGCCATGGGCCTCACTCGCTGGGAGGCCACACTGCACATCCTGATTCCCGAGGCCATGCCCGCCATCGTGACCGGCATCGTGCTTTCGGCCGGCCGCGTGTTTGGCGAGGCCGCGGCGCTGCTCTTTACCTCGGGCATGAGCTCGCCGGTCCGCCTCAACTTCTTGAGCTTTAACCTGTCGAGCCCCACCTGCGCCTGGAACGTGTTCCGTCCCGGCGAGTCGCTGGCCGTGCACATCTACAAGATCTATGGCGAGGGCAGCCCCGAGGCCCAGCAGATCGTCTGGGGCACCGCGGCACTGCTGATGATTTGCGTGCTGCTGTTTAACGTAGTCGCCCGTATCGTGGGCAAGCAACTGGCAAGGAAGATGACGGCCGAATGAGCGATATGAATGCAACGCCCGCAACCGAGGCGGCCACGTCCGACACCCCCCAGGACTTTCTGTCGAGCGTGGGGGAGAGCGAGAGGCGCGTGCGCGTGAGCGGCAAGGCCGTGAGCGACGAGGTCGTGCTCTCCGCCAAGGACGTCAACGTGTACTATGGCGACCACCATGCGCTGCACAATACGTCGCTCGACTTCCACAAGGGTGAGATCACGGCGCTCATCGGGCCTTCGGGCTGCGGCAAGTCGACCTTCTTGCGTAGCCTCAACCTGATGAATCGCGAGATTCGCCGCTGTCGCGTGGAGGGCGAGATCAACTACCGCGGGCGCAACGTGAACACCAAGACCGAGAACACGTACGAGCTGCGTCGCTCCATCGGCATGGTGTTCCAGCAGCCAAACCCCTTCCGCAAGTCCATTCGCGACAACATCACCTTTGCGCCCAAGCGCCACGGCATCACCGACCGTGACGAGCTCGACCGCATGGTCGAGGAAAGTCTGCGCGGTGCCGCGCTGTGGGACGAGGTCAAAGACAAGCTCGACAAGAGCGCCTACGCGCTTTCGGGCGGTCAGCAGCAGCGTCTGTGCATTGCGCGCACGCTGGCGCTCAACCCCGACGTAATCCTGTTTGACGAGCCCTGCTCGGCGCTCGACCCCATCTCGACGCTGGCGATCGAGGACCTCATGTCGTCGATCGTGGCCGACCGCGCCATCGTCATCGTGACGCACAACATGGAGCAGGCGTCGCGCGTGTCCAACCGCACGGCGTTTTTCTACATGGGCGATATGGTCGAGTACGACGAGACCGACGAGATTTTCCAACGGCCCAAGGATAAGCGGCTGAATGATTACCTCACCGGCATGTTCTCCTAGTCCGGGACATGCTTGAGGCCCGCGGCGGCCACGGTTGCCGCGGGACTGATTGGAGAGGCGGGTCATCTCTTGCGGGAGATGGCCCGCCTTTTTGTGTCGTGTGCTGGTGCGCTTGCCCAAAACCACCACGAAGGCGCCCGTCCCCTTTGTGGTGGTTTTCGCTATCATGGAGAACGTTGAATTTCTACGAAGGAGCAGGGCATATGGCGATTCTTTTGGGATGCGATTCCGTCAGCCTAGAGTTTCCCACCAAGCATATTTTCGATAGCGTGACGCTCGGCGTGGGCGAGGGCGACCGCATTGGTATTGTCGGTAAAAACGGCGACGGCAAGTCGACGCTGCTGAGCGTGCTCGCCGGCACGCTGGAGCCCGATGACGGACGCGTGACGCACCGCCGCGGCATCACGATCGGCCTGCTCGGCCAAAAGGACCAGCTTGTCGATACCGATACCGTGCATCATGCCGTTGTGGGTGACGCCCCCGAGTACGAGTGGGCGTCGAGCCCCCGTACGCGCCAGATCCTCGCCGGCCTCATTAGCGATGTGCCCTGGGAGGGCATGGTAGGCGAGCTCTCGGGCGGTCAGCGCCGCCGCGTGGACCTCGCGCGCCTGCTGATCGGCGACTATGACGTGCTCATGCTCGATGAGCCCACCAACCATCTGGACATGCGCACCATCAACTGGCTTGCGCGTCACTTAAAGGCCCGCTGGCAGCGCGGTCAGGGCGCGATGCTCGTGGTCACGCACGATCGCTGGTTCTTGGACGAGGTCTGCACCAGCATGTGGGAGGTTCACGACGGCCAGGTCGATCCCTTCGAGGGCGGCTATTCGGCATATATCCTGCAGCGCGTGGAACGCGACCGCATGGCCGCGGTTACCGAGGAGCGCCGTCGCAACATGGCACGTAAGGAGCTCGCGTGGCTGAGCCGCGGTGCCCAGGCGCGCTCCACCAAGCCCAAGTTTCGCGTGGATGCCGCTCGCGAGCTGATCGCCGACGTGCCGCCCGTGCGTGACGAGCTGGAGCTCAAGCGCCTGGCCGTGAGCCGCCTGGGCAAGCAGGTTATCGATGTGGTCGACGTGGACGCCGGCTATGCGGATACCGATGGCGCGCCCAAGCAGGTGCTCAACGACGTGACCTGGCTCATTGGTGCGGGCGACCGCTATGGTCTTTTGGGCGAGAACGGCGCCGGCAAGTCGACTTTGCTCGACGTGATCCAGGGCAAGATCGCGCCCCTGCGCGGCCGCGTGAAGATCGGCCAGACGGTGCGCTTTGGCGTGCTGTCGCAGCAGCTCGAGGAGCTCGAACCCTACATGGGCGACACGATCCGCGAGGTGCTCAGCCACTATAAGAAGTACTACGTCATTGACGGCAAGGAGACTTCACCCGAGAAGCTCTGCGAGCGTCTGGGCTTTACGACGCAGCAGCTCTGGAGCCGCATCGGCGATCTTTCGGGCGGCCAGCGCCGTCGCCTGTCGCTGCTGCTGACGATCCTGGACGAGCCCAACGTGCTCATCCTGGACGAGCCCGGCAACGACCTGGATACCGACATGCTGGCGATTGTCGAGGACTTGCTGGACGGCTGGCCCGGCACGCTGATTCTGGTGACGCACGACCGCTTTTTGATGGAGCGCGTGACCGACCAGCAGTGGGCGCTGCTCGACGGCCACCTGACGCATATGCCCGGCGGCGTCGACCAGTACCTGCGCCTGTGCAACGCCACCGCCGAGGGCGAGCCCGTGGGTGCACCGAGCGCCAAGACCGGTACGTTCGACACCGGTGCCGCGGCGGCTGCGGCCGAAAAGCCCAAGTCGAGCGGTCAGCCCAACGGCCTTTCCAATGCCGAGCGCCAAAAGCTCCGTCGTGAGGTGAGCTCGCTCGAGCGCAAGATGGAAACGCAGCGCGCTCGCGTGGAGGAGGCCGAGGCCGCCATGGCCCAGGTCGATCCCACCAACTACACGGCGCTGGGCGAGCAGCAGGCAAAGATCGACGAGGCCCACGCCGCCATGGACGAGCTGGAGATGGCGTGGCTCGAGGCGAGTGAAAAGCTCGAGGGCGAGGAGTAGGCGAGGATGATCAAGGCCGCGTTTTTTGATATCGACGGCACGCTGCTGAGCTTTGAGACGCACCGGATTCCGGCGTCGGCGCAGCAGGTGCTCGACAGCTTTCACGAGCAGGGGATTGCGTGCGTGATCGCCACGGGTCGCCCGACCTACCAGATGCCCGATTGGCTGTTCGATCTTGGTTGGGATGCGTACATTACGCTTTCGGGCCAGCACTGTTTTGATGCCGAGGGCGTTTACCGTAGCTGCCCGATCGATCCGGACGACGTTGCGGTGATTGTGGACCAGGTGGCCGAGGGGCGCTACGACTCGCTGTGCATGCAGGGCGAGAACTCGTTTGTGAACCGCCTGTCCGAGCGCGTGGTGACGGCCGGCAACAACGCGGGGATCGTCTACCACGAGGAGCCGTTTGAGCACGCCTTTGAAGCGCCGGTCTACCAGTTTTGCGCCTTTGTGGATCCTGCCGACGAGCATATCGTGACCGATGCGGTGTCGCATTCGCTCACTACGCGCTGGTGCGACCTGTTCTGCGACATTATTCCCGCTAACGGCGGCAAGGACCTGGGCGTGGCAGCGACGCTGGAGCGCCTGGGTGTCGACGCGAGCGAGGCGATCGCCTTTGGCGACGGCGAGAACGACCTGTCGATGTTCTCGGCCGTGGGCACAAGTGTGGCCATGGGCAACGCGCAGGATACCGTGAAGGCCGCAGCGACCTACGTGACGACCGCCGTAGACGACGACGGCATCTACAACGCCGCGAAGCACTTTGGCCTCGTGTAGCTGCGACCCGGCACTTGGGGACGCTCCTTATCTGCCGGCAGCTGGGGACACTCCTTGCGGGGCGTTCCCATTTTGTTTTCATCTCGCACGTTTTGTGAAACGCGGCTAACTTTTTGGTCAATGCAGTAAGACATGGTCAACTTTTGCGGTAAAGTAAGCCAAGGAAAGTATCCAAAGGCTAACTAGCAATCATCGCGAAAGGCGGCCCATGGCCCTACGTGAATCCGGAGAAGACTATCTCGAATCGATCTACGTCCTATCGGAACGTCAGGGCATCGTGCGCTCGATCGACGTTGCCGAATACTTGGGCGTAACCAAAGCAAGCGTCTCTAAAGCCATGGCGGCCTTGGAGAGCACCGGCTACGTGGAGATGGGCAAACGCGACGTGCATCTGACGGAACGCGGTCTTGAGGTTGCCCGTCAAATGTGGGAGCGCCACTGCTTTTTTGTAGGTCTGCTAGAGGACGCAGGCGTAACGCCCGAGGTCGCGTCGCAAGAGGGATGTCACATGGAGCACTGCCTGAGCGAGGAGAGCTTCGAGAAGCTAAGATCGATGCTGAGACGGGGTAGCGACCGGGATCAATAGCCCCGCCAACTAAGTCCAACTCAGACAAGGAACCCCGCCAGCAAGCGATGCCCTAGAACCGCCAGCAACGTCACCGCAGGCCGGGGCCGGGCTTGGTTTTTGAAAACACTCCGCAGACCAGAAGCGCCCCCGTTCGTAGCTCCGAAGGAGCAGAACGGGGGCGCTTCATTGGTCGAGGACGTTTTCAAAAACCAAGCCCGGTCCCGGCCGGAGGGACCACAGGCGCTACAGGTTCTTGACACCCATCGCGCGCATGGCGTTCAGGATAGCGATGATCGCCACGCCTACGTCGCCAAAGACGGCAAGCCACATATTGGCGATGCCCAGTGCCGCAAGCACCAGAATCAGCAGCTTAATGCCCAGCGCAAAGATGATGTTCTGCCAAACAATCGTCATGGTCTTGCGCGCCACGCGGATCGCGCGGGAAATGTTGGACGGCTTGTCGTCCATCAGTACCACGTCGGCGGCCTCGATCGCGGCGTCGGAGCCCATGGCGCCCATGGCAATGCCCACATCGGCGCGCGTAAGCACAGGCGCGTCGTTGATACCGTCGCCGACAAAGGCGAGCTTGCCCTTGCCACTTTCGGCCGCGAGTAGTGCCTCAACGCGCTCGACCTTGTCGCCCGGCAGGAGCTGCGCGTGGAACTCGTCGAGACCGAGTTGCTTGGCCACAGACGCTGCAACCTCCTCGCGGTCGCCCGTGAGCATGACGGTGCGGTTGATACCGGCGGCATGCAGGTCGCGAATCGTTTGCTCCGCATCGGCCTTAACGGTGTCTGCAATCACGATGTGGCCGGCGTACACGCCGTCAACGAGCACGTGGAGGATCGTGCCGACAACCTCGCAGTCCGGTGCTTCAACGCCGGCCGCGCCGAGCATCTTGGCGTTGCCAACGACGACGTGCTTGCCGTCGATGGTTGCCGTCACGCCGTGGCCCGCGTCGTTGGCGGAGTCGCTCACGCGCTTGGGGTCGACCTCGCCCTGGTAGGCGTCGCGCACGGACTGCGCGATGGGGTGATCGGAGAACGACTCAGCAAGGGCTACGACTTCGAGCAGCGACTGCTCGGTATAGCCAGCCTCGGGGTGCACCGCGACGACTGAGAACGTGCCGTTGGTGAGGGTGCCCGTTTTGTCGAAGACGATGGTGTCCACGTCGGCGAGCGTCTCGAGGTAGTTGGAGCCCTTGATGAGAACGCCCAGCTTGGACGCGCCGCCGATGCCGCCAAAGAAACTCAACGGCACGCTGATCACGAGGGCGCACGGGCAGCTGACGACCAGGAAGGTCAGGCCGCGCAGGATCCAATCGGACCAAGCGCCAGTCACCAGGCCGCCGCCAAGCGCGAGCACCGCGGCAGCGCCAGTGACGGCGGGGGTGTAGACGCGGGCAAAGCGCGTGATGAAGTTCTCGGTGCGCGCCTTCTTTTCGCTGGCATTCTCCACGAGCTCCAGAACACGCGCGACGGTTGACTCGCCAAAGGGCTTGGTGGTGCGCACGTGGATGAGGCCCGTCATGTTGATGCAACCGCTGATGATATCGTCGCCGGTCTTGGCCGGGCGGGGGACCGACTCGCCCGTGAGTGCGGCGGTGTCGAGCTGGGTTTCGCCCTCGACGATGACGCCGTCGATAGGCACGCGCTCGCCGGGCTTGACCACGATCACGGTGCCGACGGCGATGTCATCGGGAAAGACCTGTTCGAGTGTGCCGTCGGCTTGCTCGACGTTAGCGTAGTCGGGCGCGATGTCCATCATGGCACTGATCGACTTGCGGCTCTTGCCCACGGCGTATGCCTGGAACAACTCGCCGACCTGGTAGAACAGCATGACAGCGGCGCCTTCGGCCATGTGCGGGTCGGTGTCGGGGAAGAGCACCATGGCAAACGCGCCGATGGTCGCGACGGCCATGAGGAAGCTCTCGTCGAAGGCCTTGCCGCGGCGGATGTTATTGAATGCCTTTTGCAGTACGTCGTAGCCGGCAATCAAAAACGGCACGAGAAACAGCACAAAGCTGGCGTAGATGTTGCCGGGCTCCCCAAATGCGATAGCGAGGGCGCCGAGCTCGTCGAGGGCATAAACAACGGCAAAAATGCCCAGTGCTACCAGGATGCGGTTGCGCTTATGCTCAAGGGACTCTTTCTTCTTGCGCTTCTTCTTTTTCTTTTTGGGATCGGCGGCTGTCATGATTCAAACCTCTCATTTGAGTTTATGAACACTCGCTCATATAATTTCGCGAGCAAAGGCCGCGGCAAGCGCGGCCTCGCAGGTCAACGTATGCGCGGGTTAGAGAATGATCTCGCAGTCCGGCTCGGCGTCGGCGGTGAACTCAACGACGCGGTCCAGGACCTCGTCGAACTTGGCGTCGTCGGCCTCGAGCGTCAGCTTCTGGGTCATAAAGTTGACCGAAACGGACTTGACGCCCTCGAGCTTGGCAAGTTCGTCCTGAAGCTCGCGCGCGCAGTTGGCGCAATCGATCTCGTCGAGCTTAAACTGCTTTTTCATGGTGGGTTCCTTTCCCTGTGTTAGCGGTCTGGGTGCCGGCCGCGCTGATACCGTGGTTGATTGCTATTCGCAGATATGGCTCATGCCCTGGTTAAGCATGGTGTAGACGTGATCGTCGGCGAGCGAGTAGAGAATGTTGCGGCCGTCGCGGCGGAACTTGACCAGGTGCGACTGCTTAAGCGTGCGCAGCTGGTGCGATACTGCCGACTGCGAGGTTGCGGTCGCTTCGGCGATGTCAGCCACGCAGAGCTCGCGGCCCATGAGGGCATAGAGGATCTTGATGCGTGTGGTGTCGCTGAAGACCTTGAACAGGTCGGCCAGGTCGTACAACAGCTCCTCGTCGGGAAGGTCCTCGGGCGAGCAGGTGGTGGGGACGATCGGCTCGGTGGCCTCGATGCCAGTCTTTGTTTCATCAGCGTGGCTGCTCATTGCAACATCCTTTCATATGAACATGCGCTCATATAACTTACTTCCGATTATATGAGCGCATGTTCATATGTCAATACAATTTACGTTAATTTCGATGACTGCTTGCCGCCTCTGCGATTTTCTGCGGGTTGGGAGACATCGACGCAATGCTCGCCAACATATTTTGAGATGTTCGGCCAGCATGCTAAGAAAGCCACCTTGAGAAGCATTAGAACTGTTCATATTTGTACTTTATCGTGTTGAATACCGCGAGAATCAGTTCTTCCTCTACGGGAGTTCCTGCAGAATCAGTTTTATCTAAAGTTATATTGAGCATTGCTGCAGCCAATCTGGCACATCGGTGGCCGAATAAGTCGAAAAATGTAGGTGGACATGGTAGCGCGCAGAGATGTGGTGTAAGAGGCGGGGAATGCCCCGCCTCCGCCCTTTCTTGAAAGGGAGGGGACACCGCCTAGAATTCGTCGTTGGAGTA